>JBILJL010000014.1:0-18323 GCA_044377255.1 Bacteroidia bacterium | reverse complement strand
ATGGTAGCCGCATCTTGGTTAGCAAAGCCTTTTAACTCCGGACTTTGGAATCGGGCTAATTTGATGATATACCTTCTACTTAGGAAAATGATGCATGAAACAAGTACCCCAAATGCAAGAATTTCGAAAAAGCCTATGGCTATATCGTAGATTGGCCCGAGGAAAGAGAGCACTCTGTGTGTTCCAAAAAAGCCATCAATTAATATTTCTAAGACTTCAATATTGATTAAGATAAATCCGGCATAAACAATAAAATGTAAAACAAAAGGAATGGGCCTGGCAGCCATTTTGGTTTGACCGAAAGCCACTTTGAGCATGGTTTTCCAGCGAAGAGGCTTGTTATCACTTAGGTCTATGTCTTTTCCTAGAAGGATGTTTCTTCTTATTTTGCCAATGTTTTTGGCAAAGAAATAGGTGGCTACGCTGCTTAAAGCAACAAAAAGTATTTGTGCAATCATGTGCTTTTCTTGTAGCACAATATTAGTGATTTGTAAGCGAAAAAAAAGCCACCCAAAATGAGTGGCTTTTTTATTTCAATTTTAGTGAAATTTAGTTTTTAACAATTTTCTTCACTTGGGTTGATCCATTATAAGTAATGCGCGCAAAGTAAATACCAGCTTGCAATTGATTGAGGTTGTCAATTTCAATGGTATTTAAGCCATCAACATTCATGGTGCTTATTTTAGAAGCAACTATTTTACCTTGCAAGTCAATTGTTTCAACTGAAATTGTTTCATTTTGAGCAGCAATAACACTTACTAAATAGTTGTTTGTAAATGGATTAGGGAAAAGAGAAATTTCTTGAATGTTATCTCCTTCTAGGTTAACCATTTCAACAGTTGAATAAGTGAAAGCGCCGTCATTGTCAATTTGTTTTAATCGGTAGAATAAGGTATTTCCTTGAACCAATTCAAACGCGTTGGTGTTTTTCATGTTGTAGGTTTGAACCGAAGCGCTGTTGTTAGCACCTTTTACAAACCCAATCCATTTAAAGTTTGTTCCATCTTCCGAACGCTCTACATCAAAGCCTTTGTTATTGGTTTCTGATGCCGTTGCCCACGTTAATAGCACATCTTTGTTCACCAAGTTTGCTTTAAACGAAATGAAATCAACAGGCAACGGATTGTTTGAGTTATCTGTACCCGTAAAGTTACCAAAAGCATTTTGTGTATTGGTAGAAGTTTGCATGGTTCCTAAAACACCATTTGCAGTTGAGTTTGAAATCAGGTTCCAAGTTGTTCCGGTATACCTAGCAATTCTGCTTGCATTGTTACCAGAAACTGTACCTAAGGTAGCAGAATCAGCAATTAAGTTAATGCCATAAGTATAACCTGTACCTCCAGTTGGAGTAATGGTATAATAGGCATTGAAACGTGTGCTACCTGCAATTAAGTTAGGTGCATTTGTGCCAGTATAGTATTGAACATTGATTGCACTAGGAACAGTGCCCGCAGCTCCCCAAGTAATGCTAGCTATTTGGCGACCAGCAAATGTGTATGTAGTATTAGTGTTGGTAGCAGGAGCAGCGCTTGCAGTTGCAGAAGGAGGTATGGTTGATGTAATAAATTCAACTGAACCAATATCTGTTGAACCAGTTGCAATAGAGGTTGACCTAGCAGCATTGTTATAATCATTGGCAACAGCAGCTAGTGCTAATCCTTTGCCATGCACATACCAAGAATTTTCATTTGTTGTTACAATACCAAGATTTCCGCTTAGGGTGTCTGTAAATAAGGTTTGAGCAGGCACAGCATTGTTAAGCGAATACCAATTGGAAGGATAGGTATTGGCACCTGAATACAAGGTATTGAAAGTAGAAATGCTGTTACTAAATCCAATTGGACCTTCAGCTAATCTAGTTGTATCATTTACCAAGTATAAATTATAATTGGTTGTAGAAGGTGTGATGCCAGTTAAAGAGTTAGAGCCAGTTGCAAAGTTAAATCCGGTACCAGTAGTTGTACGTTTATTGTAGAAAATATTATTGAAACTCATGATATTTCCTAAGCCTGTTCTATGTAAACAGTATGAATTATTTGAACCTCCTAGTGTGTTTCCATTTACAAAAATGCTGTTGTTGTAGTACACATTTGTTCCACTACCTGCCACATCTTGGATACCATAAACACGGGTTTCGCCAATGGTATTGTTACCAATACTAATTTGGTTGTTACGCACATTTACACCACCTGTACTAGAAACATACATGCCAAAAACTTGGTTAGAACTTGCACCTATTCCCGTGCTATTGCCGTAAATGGTATGAATTCTATTTCGCAATACAGATGTGTTAGTTCCACCAGTAATATTTATACCTACCGCAGTGTAGGCTGCCGAACCTGTATTGATGTTAAAAATATTGGATACAGTATTTTGTTCAATCACATGATTTGTACCACCACTAATGTGCATGCCTGTGATTAAGAAAGTAAATGCAGTTCCGCTGGAATTACCTTTGATATCTCGTATGGTATTACCAGTTATAGTAGCAGTACCACCTGAAACTGTGATGCCACTTGTTCTATCACCAAATCCATCGTAGTATGAAATATTGCCAATGGTATTGTTGGCAATAGAAACAATTCCATTTGTTACATTAATAATTCCATTGTCAAAACCATTTTGAATAGTATCATATGGCATGGCACCTCCACCAAAAGTATTATTGGTAATGCTTACATTACCTGCTGAAATATTAATTAGATTAACAGCACTGGTACTAGCTATATTAGAAAAGGTATTATTGCTTATTTGGGCAGATGTTACTGCATTATTAACTCTTACAGCAGTAATATTTGGATTTGTTGTAGATGCACTTGTAAATGCTGTTCCGCTTCTATTAGGGTTTGAACCACCCATACTATTTCCTGTAAAGGTATGTCCGGTTCCTCCATCAATTTGGAATACAATTAAAGGGTTAGCTTTTACAATGGTTTGATAAACATTATTGTTAGTAAAGCTCCAGAAATCACCTGCGGTAAGAGACAGATTTGCTACAGCAAATCCAAAGTTGAATACTTCGTTGTTTGCAAAAGTATTGTAGTCGTTACCAATGCCAGCAGTACCATTACTTTGTATGGCAGTATTAGGAATATTACTAGTACTTATGCTACCTAAAGTATCTCTTACAATACAGTTGGTAATGGCGTTTGAATCGTTTCCTGTTCCACCAACAACATTGGTTCCTAAAAAGGTAATGGTTCCTACGGTATTGTTCACACTTTCTATATGGCAAAAAGTTACAGTATCTTTTACTGCATCGTTCAGAAAACTTAGGGCATGACCATTCAACAATCTATTTCTAATTCTTAAGTACCTACCAGATCCAGCAAAACTGCCATCAATCTTAACTCTATCTGCACCATTTAATCGGATCAAACCGCCAGCAAAAGAGCCAACAATTAGTCTTTCGGTAGTTCCATCAGGAGCTATTGTAAAGGTGTAATTTCCTACTCCAGTTTCATTAATTTGGTTCAAACCGTTGGTGCCATCTTCTAATAAATCGCTGGTGATTAAGGCTGTAATGTTACCAGTAATAGAACTAATATTGATTGCTTCAAACAAGCCACCAGCACTGGTTAATGTGGTATAGGTTTGACCAACTCCCACGTTTATTGTTCCACTAATTCCTGGTACAATTCTATAGGAGAGTAAGCTAGCAGGTGGGTTTGTAATAGTATTCACATTGCTTGCTGCAACACCACTAGGGAATGAGGCAATATTTGTGGCAGTGGCAGAATCTTGTGCAACTATATATACATAAACAGAATCATTTAAACTTAAACCACCTAAGGTAGTTTGTGGAATAGTAAAACTCCAATTGCCATTCTGGGCGTTGCCACTGGTAATTGTGGCCGCCGTTGAACTCCAAATACCTGAAGCAAATTTTCTAAAATAAACTCTAGGTTGATTGCCGCCTGATGAAGGAACACCCGTTACATCGGTAATGTTTACAACAAATGTTCTATCACCAGTTGAAGAGGTATTTGATAAAACAAAAGTTGCAATATTTGGAGGGAAAATATCTAGTGGAATAAAGTTTGCAGCATCTGCACCAATATCAGTTGGGGTTAAACCTGTTCTGGTTTGTCCATCAAAATCGTCGGTAATGCCAGCAATAGCCGCACCAGCAGATTCTATTGGCGTTGGAAGAATTGGATTGATATGTAAATCACCAGTGCTAGCAGAACCTGTTGGATTAAAGAATTGTGGGTTTGCTGCCCCACTTGCATTGTCTGTTGCAACCCAACCAGAAGAGTATGTTGTTACATCACTAACCCCATTGTTTATGGTTCCAAAAACAGCTCCCGTTCCATTGCCAAAGTATATGTTATTGTTAATGGTTAAGGTAGTGGTGTTTGCTAAAAATACTTGGTAGTGTTTTCCAGTTCCTGCAGCATTTGATCTATTGTTTACAAAAATATTGTTTCTAACAATTTCTGTTCCTGCACTATTTCTTGCAAAGGCAAATGTGTTAGAAGTACCGGCTGCAACACCAGTACCACCTATAAAAATTGAATTGAAATAAAAGTTAAAACTACCTGCAAATTTGGTGATTCCTCTAAAGGTGGCAGATGAAGTTACATCAGCACCCAAAGAATCGTAACCCAAGCGAATCATGTTGTTTTGCACGTTTGCAATACCACCAGAAACATCAAAACCAGTAATAAATGCAGCAGGATTGTTTGCATTCATAGATATGCTATGAACCAAGTTTCTGCCAATAGTATTTGTTCCGGTTGAGGGGCCGCTAAAAGAAATACCAACTGCTTGTACAGAACCAGTTGTTGAAGTTCCAGTTAAAACCAATGAACCAATGTTGTTTCCGGAGATAATTACAGGAGCTGTTGTTGATGAGTAGGCAATACCCATAACCGCGGCATTAGGAACACCAGCAGTTGTTTGAGTAGCTGTAGTAAGGTTTCTAATGTTGTTGCCATTAACAATGCTAGCGCCAGTTGTAATAGCAATACCAATCAAAGTAGTTGCTTGCGTTCCAGGTGCTGCATAATTTAAGTTGATATTGGAAACAGTATTGTTTGTTACTGTATTTGCTGCTCCTGCTGTTCCACTATTGCAAATAATTCCTCTAAAAGCACAAGCGCCAGTAGCTGTTGATGATGTAGATACACCATTGATACTATTTAATAAAGTTGTGCTTCCAACTGTATTGTTATTGATAATAATGTTTGTACCTCCAGAAGCCGCGATGCCATTAAAACCGGCAAAAAGTGTGGTATTGTTACTAATCAAATCAACACCAGAAACGATGTTATTTGAGAAGTTAATTGTTCCACCTGCTCCAGATCTTAGGGCAATTAAACTTCCATTGGCAACTGTGGTTGTGAAGGTAAATGCTCCATTTATTGAGGTGGAGCCAAAAAGGTTGTTAAAAACATTTGCGTTTCCATTGGCAATATTAATTCCATAGGTTCCATTTCCCGTAAAACCACTGGTATACGAAAAGTTAGTGATGGTATTGTTTTGAACCAAGGTAGTTGCGCCCAATCCTACAGAAATATCCATACCAAAGAATTGGTTAGCTGTTGTTCCTGCCATGGTATAAGTACCAGTTCCATTTGCAGCATTTCCACCAATGAAATTATTGGTAATAATAAATCCACTTGCAGAAGTTAATGCAGCTACATTTGGCGTAATCCACATCACACGATGAGTTTGCACACCTGTTGTGGTAACACCTGTTGTTTGGTAAAATTTATTTGCGTTGATAGTCCAAGCACTATTATTTGCACCAATATAAATGGCAGCAGTAGCTAGCGTTGGATTAAAGAAATTATAAATATTACAGCTATCAATAACATTGTTGTCATTATTTGCAGCAACACTTGCAACTGATCCAATAGATGAAATGGCAATAGTTGGATTACCGCCAGTTACCTCATGGATATCACAGAATTTAAGGGTATTGTTGTCGTTTCCATTTAATCCAGAACTGGCACCAAAGCTAATTACCCCAGCATTAATTGTTCCTGGAGCTGTGATATTATTCGAGCGCAAATCGCAATACAAAATTCTATTAGAGGAAGCCTCATTGTTAAATCTAATAGCCATACCAGCAGCATTAGAGTTGGAGATGATTAAGTTATTACCAGAAGTAAATCCGCCAGTTCCGCCCGGTCTTCCATCTAGTATTAAGTTGTTGATTCCGTTTAAATCGAAATTTGAATTAGCACTTGTATTTTCAACGATTGCATATATACCAGCATCTGGACGAATAGTAACGGTATTTGTGGCAGATGAACCAATATACGAGTTCATAACAATTGGGAAAACTTCGCCTAAACCAGCGTTGTATAATACATCTTTTAAAATAAAGGTAACTGGTCCTGAAACACCTAACGCATTTAAATCTTGTGCGGCAGCTGTAATGGTTGGGTAGGTTTGACTCACACCCACATTATAGGTTCCAATTAATGGAGCTAAGATTCTTCTTGAACCAAAAGGATTTCCATTAACTGGCGCATAATTAACTCCACCTAATACCACACTATCTACTCTTACATCAATAAAGTTGTTTGGAGTTGCTGTTGATTTGGTATCGTAAGTAACCCAAAAATAGTTCACTCCAGAAGCTAAAGTACGTGCACCGCTGATGTAAAAGGCGCCATTTGGTGCGGCCACCACTGAGCCATATTGAGCGTTGGTATTAAATACTGGGCTATTTCCTGTAAAGTAAACTTTGGCATTTTGAATATCGTTGACATTGGTTGTTCCTGCAGTATTCAATTTAAATGAGTTTAAGTTAAAAGCGTTGAAGTTATTGCTTGTATGAACTCTAATGGCAACTACTTGCTGATTAACCGAATTTAAAGGAACCGCAGCAGTATTTTGGTCAACCATAATAGAGTCTAAGGTCATGGCAATTCCTACAAAGTCTCCTTCATCTGCCCCAACATCAGGTGCAGAACCTGTTCCGCTGTAACCCGCATTTCCTTGTCTGATAACATTGTCGTAGTCCGTTGTAATTCCTGCAATGTTTGTACCCGCACTTTCGCACAAAGTTGGTATGCTAAGGTTCAAATGCAAGAAGTCTGGAGAGCTACCAATATCGCTAATAAATGTTGGGTTTTCTGAAAATGAGGCCTGTTCAAAGGTGCTCATTCTTGTTTTAAATGCGGCCAAGATTTGGTCGGCATTTATTCCATCAAAGTATATTAAGTTGGCCACTCCGGGTGAGCCTGCAAATAGCAAGTTGTTGTTTGAAGTGGTAGCATAATTACTGAAAGTAGTTGCAGAATTTCTTAACGCTACCGATACCCCTGTACCTTGAGGTGTAGAGTTGTTAACTAGGATATTATTTCTGAGGTCTAAAGTTGCCGTTGTTGCAGTGGCACTTCCAGTAAAAAAGAGTGCAGAAGACGAGAAATTGGCCCCGCCTGTTGTAACTCCAATACGAACAGTATTATAATAGATTCTAAGATTGGAGGTAGCAGTAATATTCGTTGAACTAATTCCTCTAATTGCATCAGTTGCTCCACTGTAGTTTGGTGCTATTAAGCTATCAATTAAATTATTGGCAATTGTTGCAAATCCAGCAGTTCCAACACTGGTTATGGAAATACCAAATACGGTTCCAGTGGTTGTTCCGTTGCTTCGCAAACTATAAATTTTATTACGTGTAATGGTTGGTGAGCTAGACGACATTAATAAGCCAATAACATTACCCCCATTACCTATTAAATTATAAATGGTATTATTTGTTACAGCTCTCACGCCAGTGGTAGTAAAAGCATAAATACCATAAACAATACCAGTTCCAAGGTGGGTTAGGTTGTAAATTTGGTTGTTTGAAAAGGTTTCGTTTGTAGGAGAGGAAATATTGTAAATACCATATAAAGCACCAGTTCCTGTAACTTTATTTACAGTTAAATTAAATATGGTATTACTATCAATATTTAAAACACCTAAACTTGTTTGAATGCCATACATGACGGATGTAGCACCTGTGCCAGAAATTGTCATGTTGCTAACGGTATTTTTTCTAACATTTTGAATAGAGCCAGACAGCGGATAAATACCAATGGTTGTTCCTCCTGTTGTTCCATTTCTATTAATTGAATTAATGGTGTTGCCAATGATATTTATAACAGGAGTAGCTCCAGTGTTATAAATTGAAATCATAGTTTGGGTTCCAGTACCTGTAGTATTTAAATTGTTTCGTGTGATGGTATTTCCATTGATGTTTGTGGCTGTAAGGGTAGATGCAGTTGAAACAATATTGTAAAAAGTACCAGTTGCCCCAAGCAAAGTGGAAGAATCTATAACATTGTTATTGATATTTAAAGTACCCACACCTGCCAATTGGTTCAAAATACAAGCTACCTGAGTTGTTGCGGTACCAAAGTAAGTATAACCATAAATGTAATTGTTGTTGATATTCATGGTTGTAGGCGCTGAGTTGGCCCAAATTCCAGCAAATGCAACGGTTGAACCATTGGTGCTGATACAATTTATTAATTGATTGTTGTTGATATTAATGGTATTTCCATTTGCGCCCGTTTGCGCCATTTCCATGTCAATTATCCAATTGATTGCACCAGTTGCAGCACCGCTTTTTATAGAGATGGTGTTAAAATTAACATTGATACTAGCTCCTGGAGAATTACCAAACAACCAAATTCCTCTGTTGCTTACAGGGTGGTTAACGCCTGTTCCATCATTGTTATTGATGTTGTTATAAGAGATATTTGCGCTATATTGGTTACTGATATAAGTTGCACCACACTGAATGGTTGCACCTACTCCACCACCAAAATTGATGATGTTGTTTCCTGTTGCCAAAGAACTTCCACCAATATCATTGTTTACATCCGCCAAAGTATATGGAGAAGCTACAGAAGAGCCTGCTAATGCAATACCGAAATTACAATTTTGAATAGTATTGCTATAAAACTTATTGTTTGAACTTGCTCCGGTAATGGCGGTTTGAACCAATGCCGTGCTATTTAATTGTCTGGTAGAGTTAATTAAATCAATTGCGGTTGATCCACCAATATTGCTTCTTGCACCGGCGCTTGGGGCAGTAACGTTTAACCTGTTTAAGGTGATAACGCAATTGCGTATGGTGTTGTTATTGGCGCCATCATTCAAATTTAATTTATATAGACCATAACCATATTCCATGCAGGTTGTTGGGGTGGTATTGCTAATTGGATCTAATAGATCTATTCCATTTATTGTTACAAAATCAGTACCAACAATGGCAAAAATACCGTCTATTGAATCTGTGGAGCTTGCCAGTTTAGTTCCAACATATCCAACAATTACTGGATTGGCGGCTGCAGTTGCCGCTTTTTGAAAGGTAATGGTATTTGTTAAAGAGGTAGTTGGGTTCAAAATAGAACTTCCCAAAACAATGGTAGATGTAGGTGATTCTGTATAAGAAGCCCCTGCGCCAATGTTAAATGTAACAGGACCGCCTACGCCGTTAAAGTTTAATGCAGCTACCGCAGCTTCAATTGTTGAATAGCTTCCAGGTATGGAATAAGTTCCAGATAGGGCTTGTGCGCTAACTTGGTTCAGCCCAAATGCGAATAAAAAAAAGGCTCCTATCAAGGACCTAAATTTTAAATTGTATTTATTTTTCATAAATGGTTGATTTTTACAATTGAAGTGCAAATTTAATCTTAAAATGAGATTAATTTAAATTTAATTTTCTCTTTTTATTGCTAGGTAATTATCAAAGACAAGTATAATTATATTGTAGTTGCAAATTGCATAAGAATATTGAGGGCTTAGATGTTTTTTTGGAAAAAAATCAAATATTTTAGGGTATAATTGTTAAACAATTGCCTTCTACCAAGATATTAATTAACAATAAATTAAGAATAGCCATGTACGTTCTAAGCATTATTTTAGTCTTCGGATTACTCATTTTACTCACCGGCCTCCAAACTGTGCAACAAGGCACCGTTGCGGTAATCACCATCTTTGGCAAATACAAACGCATTATGCAACCCGGTTTGAATCTAAAAATCCCTTTTATAGAGCAAGTTTATAAGAAGATTTCTATTCAAAATCGCTCGGTTGAATTGGAGTTTCAAGCTGTAACCATAGATCAAGCCAATGTGTATTTTAAGTCCATGTTGTTGTTTAGTGTAATGGATCAACAAGATGAAACCATTCAACGTGTGGCGTTTAAATTTTTTAGTGAAAAGGATTTGATGCAAGCTTTGATTCGCACCATTGAAGGCAGTATTAGGGCGTTTGTAGCTTCTAAAAAACAAGCAGAAGTTTTGGCTTCGCGCAAGGAGATTGTTGATTTTGTGAAAGATCAAATTGACCATACCCTTTCTACTTGGGGTTATCATTTGCAAGACTTACAAATCAATGATATTACTTTCGATCAGGCAATTATTGAAAGTATGAGTAAAGTGGTTGCTTCAAACAATTTGAAAGCAGCTGCCGAGAATGAAGGTCAGGCTTTATTAATTACCAAAACCAAAGCCGCCGAAGCAGAAGGAAATGCCATTAAAATATCTGCAGAAGCAGAGAAACAAGCGGCCTTATTACGTGGTGAGGGTGTGGCTTTATTTCGTCAAGCTGTGGCCAAGGGAATGTCTAATGCTGCGGAGGAAATGAAGCAAGCCAACTTAGATACCAATGTAATCTTGTTTAGCATGTGGACCGAAGCCGTTAAGAACTTTGCGGAATACGGAAAAGGAAATGTAATTTTCTTGGATGGTAGTCCAGATGGCATGCAAAACACCATGCGCCAAATTCAGGCCATGATGATTAAAAAAGAGCAAGACCCTAAGGGTTAATTTTATGTTGCACAAGTTTTCGGTTTGAACCAAAAAAGTGGAAGCGTAAAAAGGACGATCTATTAATTGTACTTTATGATGAGTGAAAAATTACCTAGGAGAAACTTCCTTACTAAACTATCTATGGGGATAGGTGCAATCTTATCTGCACCTATGGATGGCGTGGCAGAAAGCATTAAAAAAAGTTATCAAAAAACAATGGAGAAGAACAATCCAATTATAAGTGTGAAGCCAATGGGTTTTCAATGGGAAACGGCTGATCCATTTTTATTCTGTGTTCACCACGAAGACCAATTTCCGAAAGGCAATGATGCCATGGGTATTGATAAATCGGCCATGGCGGGCAGAAGCATGGGTGATGATTTTATCATCAAAGATGGATATAGGATGTATCATGGAAAAGTGGTTCCAGGTTTTCCTGGTCACCCACACCGCGGATTTGAAACCATTACAGTGGTTCGTAAAGGCTTGGTAGACCATGCAGATTCTTTGGGCGCAGCAGGCCGATATGGGAATGGAGATGTACAATGGATGACTGCTGGAAAGGGAGTTCAACACTCAGAGATGTTTCCTTTGTTAAATAAGAACAAGGAAAACCCATTGGAGTTATTTCAAATTTGGTTGAATTTACCGGCAAAAAGTAAAATGGTAGCGCCACATTTTAAAATGTTGTGGGGTGAGGATATTCCTAAAATAGCGCACAAAGATGCGGCGGGGAGAAAAACCATTGTAGAGGTAATGGCTGGTAACTTTGGCAAGCACAAAGCCTTAGGCGTGCCGCCAGATTCTTGGGCATCAGACCCTAAACACGAGGTAGCCGTTTGGAATATTTTGATGGCGGAAGGGGCAGAAATAAAGATTCCGGCAGCAAGTAAGGGAATAAACCGTACCTTGTATTTTTATGAGGGAGAAACGCTGAGTATTTCAGGAGAGCTGATTTCTCGTTATCACGCGGTTTCGGTCCAACCCGACAAAGAACTAGTTTTAAAAGGAGGAAAAGGGGAGAGCAGTATTTTGATTTTACAAGGCAAACCTATAGGCGAGCATGTGATCCAATATGGCCCTTTTGTAATGAATACCAAGGAAGAAATTAACCAAGCATTTGAAGATTACCACAAAACGCAATTTGGCGGTTGGCCTTGGAGTAAATATGATCAAGTACACCCAAGGAGCAAAGGCCGCTTTGCCAAGCATGCAGATGGGAGAGAAGAGCTAAAGCAATCCTAGTTATTGATGCGTAACTTTTTTATAAATGTAAGAAGGTAATTAAATTTGGTTTATTAAAATACAAAATTGGTTTTTAACTAAATCAAAATATTAATCTTTTAACCATTTTTAAAGGTTTAGCCAATGTTAAACATAGTCTCTCTAATGCTGAAGGTCATAAAAAACTGATTATTAGCTAAATAATTTTTAAGTAAAAATTTGTTTTATTGGATTTAAACTATAATTTGGTCAGTTCAAATGTTAGCTGTCATCGTAAAAAATAAATTAATCAATTAAATTATAATTATATGTTAAAAATCTACAATCAAATCAAGCTAAAAAAAATCCCATTCAAGCTTTTTTCTCTGATGTTCATTTTGCTGTTAGCGAATGGACTTTATGCGCAAACGAATGTTGCGCCATCTGCAACTGCGTCTGCAGCGCCTGCATGTAATACAGGAGCCTGTTCAACTTTGAACGATTTAAACTTTGGAACCTGTGGTTCTCAGCAAATGTGGATTACCTCTGCCGCCTCTAACCCGGGTGCAGGTGTTAACATAACTTTTGTTTGGCCAACTACTCAGGTGGTAAACAAAATGACCATCCATGTGGGCCAAGACAACACTCGTTTTTTAACTGGTGGAACTGTTCAGTATTGGAATGGTACTTCTTGGGTAACCCATGCTACTTTTACACAAGCAACTGGTGTTTGCCAATACGACATTAACTTTAACCCAGTTGCAACAAGTCAATTGAGAATTATTGATATGACTGTAGGCGGTACACAGGCTTCGAATGTTAATTTTAGAGAAATTCAAATTTGGCAAGGATCTTTGTCCAATAATGATGTAGGTATTGTAAGTATCGATTCAATTGGTACTGTATGTTCAACCGCATCAATGCCTGTGTATGCCACCATAGCTAACTTTGGTAAAAACCAAATTACCTCTGCAAACGTTTTGTGGAGTATTAATGGTGCAACTCAAGGAATTATTCCTTTCACAGGAACCTTAGATACACTTGGCGGAGCTAGCTCAAACAAGGCTGCCATTTTATTAGGATCAACTAGTTTTTCTAACACACCTTCAACCATTAAATCATGGACTAGTCAGCCCAATGGTACAGCCGATACTGTAAGAGTAAATGATACTAGTGCGGTAAGCAGAGTTGTGGGAATAGTAGGAGGAACCTATACTGTAGGTGGTGTTGGCGCAAACTATGCTACCGTAACAGCAGCAGTAAACGCGCTTTATAGTCGTGGAATCTGCGGCCCCGTTACTTTTTTAGTTGCAAGTGGCACTTACAATGAGCAAGTAGCAATGAACGGTGAAGTTGTTGGATCATCAGATGTAAATACAATCACTTTTAAAGGAGCAAGTAAAGCTACTACTATCCTAAATTTTGCATCAACTAACATAGCACAAAGACATACCTTATTAATTTCTGGAGGAGCTAAATATGTTACCTTTAGAGATATGACTATTCAAGGAAATGGAAATTTTGCCGGCGACTATGCTTTTCCTGTAATCATTAATGGAACTGGAACAAGGATAATAAGGGTAGCCAATTGTAATATACTAATTGTTGGAGCAAACTCTTTATCTGCAACAACCAACTATATTCCAGTTGTCATTGGAGGAACATCAGCTTCATATAGTACTGGTGCGCGCATGGATAGTATTGAAATTGACTCTAACTTTATCAATAGGGGTTATTTTGGTTTAGTACATTATGGTATTTCTGGTAACTTAAGTCGTAATATTAAGGTTAGAAATAACGTATTCAATGAGGTTTACTATTATGGTATCTTTTATTCACAAATAGATAATATTACTATAGAGCGAAATACCTTTAACATGCAAGCTGCCACCACAGGAGTAACTCCAATATATGTATCTGTTGGTACTGCGGGTGTAGGTAGAAATCACAGTATAGTAGGTAATATTATTCCTACTTATGGTACTTACGCCATGTTTTTAAATAGCGTTACAAATCAACCTGGATCAAAAGGCTTGATTGCCAATAATGCGATAGGTGGAAATAACATACAGGGCACTGGATATGGTATCTATGCTGGGTCATGTACAAACAATATGTTTTACCACAACAGTATAAACATGGCAAATGGTGGTTCAACGGGTGTTACCAATGCAGCTTTATTTATTACTTCTGGTTCAGGAAATAGTGTTATTAATAATAATTTAGCAAGAACCTCCGTAGGTTTGGGAGTTCCTTTGTATTTGTCTGCTGCCGCGGTTGCTGATACCGTAGATTACAATAACTTTTTTAAGGTTGATACTGCAACAGCATTTATTTTTGTGGGCGCTAATTTATTGCCATCTGCCTTCAGAGGTGCGTCAGGCTTTAATATTAACTCAACTTTTAATAATCCAGGCTTTGTTTCTGCTACCAATTTAAACATCACTTTAGGTTGTAATAATGGAATTAATTTGCCATTGATTACCACTGATATCAATGGTACATTGCGCGCCAGTTTACCTGATGTTGGTGCTTATGAAACCGTAACGGTAGGTAACAATATTGGTATTGAAAGAATTTATACGCCAACAGTAGGTGCATTTACACCAGGATCGTCTGATGTTTGGGCATTGGTTAGAAATTATGGTACCAATACCGTAGCAACTTATGATGTTGGCTACACCAATAACGGTGGTACTGCGGTAACAACTTCAATTTCTACTGCTATTGCTTCATGCGATACGGCTAGTGTTTATTTCACTGGAGCTAATCAGGTATTGTTAGGAGCAAGCAATAAGTTAAAGGTTTTTACCAATAACCCTAATGCTTCTTTGGATTCAATGCCAGCAAATGATACTTTGGTAGGTGATTTCTTTTCACCACTTAGTGGAAACTATACCATTGGAGGAGCAACAGCTAATTTCTTGAATTTTACTTCAGCAGTAAACGCCCTCAAAGGTAGCGGAGTTTCTGGCCCGGTTACCTTTACGGTTAATCCAGGAACATTCAATGAAGAAGTAATACTAAATGGTGTTATTACTGGATTATCTAGCACAACCCCAATAGAATTTATTGGAGTTGATAAGAACACAGTAATTGTTTCTGCAAATAAAGGAAGCGGTCCGGTTGTTAGCGTGGTCTTGAATAGTTATATCACTTTCAGAAATATGACCATCCGTAACCTTTCACCGTCTGGTTCTGGTTTTGCGGTAATAGGAAATAACCTTTCCTTTTTAGGAACAGGTTGCGGTATTATTAATTGTGTGGTAGATATGC
This sequence comes from Bacteroidia bacterium, assembly GCA_044377255.1. Classification (GTDB taxonomy): domain Bacteria; phylum Bacteroidota; class Bacteroidia; order UKL13-3; family UKL13-3; genus B1. The sequence continues at coordinate 3,078 of JBILJL010000014.1, read as the reverse complement.
CAAACTACACGACTGGTGTAGCTTATCCAATTATTGTTACAGGTACAGCAAATGGTTATGGCTTATCCGCTATGCGTTGCGATTCAATAACAATTGACTCTAATACTTTTAATGGTGGTTATTATGGTATAGCTGTTTATGGAGCTACCAATGCTTTGTATAATAGGTTCATCAGAATTAGAAGTAATACTGGTAACAACATTTATTATATGGGAGCGTATATTCTATATAATTATAATGCGATTGAGTTTACTAGAAACACCTTAAACATGAATCCTACTTATGGCTCTTATGGAGTTTATTATTTGAGCAATACCAATTCAAGCACAACAGTTAGTCATGTTTTTGCACATAATAAGTTAATCAATCATGGTGGTTATGGTTTTTATTTAACCAATCTTTCAGCCAATTCAGCTACCGCAGCCGAGAACTTAATTTATAACAACATGGTTATTTCTGGTGCAACCTATAATTCTATTTATGGTGTTTATTTGCAAGATCAATCTGCTTCTCGCACCTTGTTTTATAACAACACTTTGGTTAATAGATATGCAAATACGCAACCTACCTATGGTGTTTTGTATACTACAGGGTCAACCAACGTTAAGATTAAAAACAATGTATTTGCCAATCTTAGTGGTTCTGGCTTACCAATTTATATGGGAACAAGCCCTGCTGCAGGTAATGTGAATTATAACAATTACTTTAATACCTCTGGTACTTCATTAGTATACAGAAATGGAGTTTATCATACTGTATCTACTTATAAGTTGGCAGCTAATGGAGGCGACTCATCATTTAATGTAAACCCTAATTTTGTTAGTGGAACAGATGCACATACAACTAATTCATGCTTGCCTAGAGGTGTTGATGTTACTCCAGTTGTTACTGTGGATATTGATGAAACAGTAAGAGCAATACCACCAATGATTGGTTGTGATGAAATTGTAGCTGGTTCAAATGATTTAGAAGTTGTTGCTTTAACTAGTCCTGCAGTACCAGTTGCCTTAGGTACACAAGATTTAAGGTTAGTAGTAAAAAACAGAGGAACCAACCTTGTAACTTCATTTAACGTTGCATACAGATTAAACAATGGCACACCGGTTGTTATGTCGTACAGTGGATCTGGTTTAGCTACTTGTGATACTGTTACTATGGTATTTACCGGAGCAGATCAAATTACAATTGGTTCTGGTGCAAATGCAATTAAGGCTTATTCATATAACCCTAACTCTTCATTAGATAGCGATCGCAGCAACGATACAATTAACACATCTGTTGCCTCTCCTTTAATTGGTGATTATATAGTTGGTGCAGCACCTTCAGATTTTATTGATTTGAACACGGCGCTAGCAGCTGCTGGTACAAGAGGTTTAGGAGGAAGAACAACTTTTAGAATTAAAACAGGTGTGTACAATGGAACATATAATATTGTTGATGTACCAGGAGCTTCTGCTACAAATACTTTAAACATTACTTCTTTTGCTAATCACAGAGATTCAGTAAGGTTAGAGTTTTCAGCAGATGTAGCAAATAATCAAGTTGTAAATATGGCCGCGAGTTTTGTTAACTTTAATAAATTAACCATTCGTCAAACAAACGGGATTATAACTACCCTAAATGTTTTTGTTATTCGTTATTCTGGTGTTAGTAATTTTGATACCATCAATGATTGCGTAATTTGGGGTCCAATTTCTAGTGTTGATGGAACAAGCACAACTAACTACGGTTTATATAACAATGCCGTTTCTACTAACAATTTGATTTATACCAATAATTACTTTAAAGGCTCTTTCTGGGGCAACTATTTATATGGAAATAGTGCTACTTATAATGTTAAAAACACTTTGTTCCAAAACAACTTGTTTGACAGTATTACTTATGGTTCTTTTGGTTATCTATATTATTCCACAGGTTCTAAAATTATTGGTAATACCTTTAATAACAGAATTATTAATCCTACTTACACTGCTGGTTACAATTATTGGTATTATAACGACAGTGCCTTCATAATGGAAAACAACAGGTTTAATTGTATTGGTTCAAAAGGTATTTATTGGTACATGAATTACAGTAAAAATGCCATTAACAATCCTGCATTAGTTAGAAATAATATAATCACTGGAGGCACTTCAGGTTTTGTTTATTGGAGTATTGGTGGTAGTGTAACAAACAATTACCATGTAGCTAATAATACAGTTCATGCTGGTTCACAATATACTAACCTAATTGCTTCTGGAAATACCAATATGCGTATTATCAACAATGTATTTACAAGTAACAATGTTTACGCTTTCTATTGGACCGTAGCACCTCCAGCTATTAGTCAGGTTTTAACCAACCATAACTTATACAGATCAAATATTTCTGCTACACCAATTTATGCAACAGCAGCAAGAACCTTAACTGCCTTCAAGGTGGCTTATCCTACCTATGACCGTAACTCAGTATCATTCAAAGCACCACACACTTCATTGGTAGATTTAACGCCAAATGTAAACGACACTGCTATTTGGTTGATCAATGGTAGAGGTGTTCATGATACCTTAGTAACAAAAGACATCAACAATGTTACAAGACCAGCTACAGTTGCATCAGGTGCGCCAGATTTAGGTGCATTTGAGGTTACTCCAGCTTCTGGCGTATTAGCGCCTTTGGCTACTATTGTTCCCGCAATTCCGGTTTTAGGTGGAACCCAGCACATACTATTAGGTGAAGATTCAGTTGCTAGAGTAACTTGGGATATCTCGTCTAGTTTACCAACAGCAGGTTCTATGAGATATTATACAGGAGAAAGACCAAATACACAAGGAGCTAATGGAAAAGCAATTAATGCTGCTTACGACTTGGTATTAAGTGGTTCAGGTTTAATTTATGATATCACCTTGTTATATAAAAGAGCATTATTAGGAACAGTTGGATCGCAAACCGATTTGAGATCTGCCAATTACTATAATAGTTCTTGGAATGTTAGAACTGCTTCGTTGGTAGATAGTGTTAACTTAAATGTAATTGCAACTGCTGTTATTGACAGCAGTTCTGTATGGACTTTAACAGATGCACTTGACCCATTGACAA
>JBILJL010000212.1:0-4490 GCA_044377255.1 Bacteroidia bacterium | reverse complement strand
CATACATAATTTTGCAAACTTCGGCATGACCAGTGGTTCCCTCACAAACCTCTCGGTAAGGTGGGTTTTTGATGAATCCGCCACTATAGCCTGAAATCACTTTTTCAACACCATCAATTCTCTGATAAATGGCTTCCAAACACCAAAAGCATCCTGCGCCAAAAATGGCAGAATCTAAATTTTGTTCATTTATTGTAGTCATAGTAGTTTCTTGTTTCTTAGTTATGTTTTTTTTCTCTGTTTGCGATTGACAACTTATGCCAATAAATAGTAAACAGCATACCATCAAATTAGATTTCATGTTTTTAAACTGTTGAATTGGGTTTTGCATAAGGCAATGTACCTATTTTTTCTGATTTATAATAGGTTTCTAATCCTTGTACAATAAGGGTTCTTGCAGCACTGAGGTTTAAAACTCCCGATTCTAAAATAAATTCTGGCGCAAGATAAATTTCCTGCACCTTGCCAATGAGTATGATGGTTTGGTTTGATTTGACAAAAAATTCTTCTTCAAGAGTAAGGCCAATTTTAATCGGACTTTCTAAAACATAGGGAGCTGTTAAAACTTCACCATAAAATTCCGTAAAGCCGCATGCATCAAATTCACTTTCGTTTCTGGAATACCTTGCTGAGGTTTGGTGAGCTTGTTGGTATAACTCAATGGGTACATGGTTAATGGTAAAGTGCCCTGTTTCTTTGATGTTTTCATAGGTGTGGCGTTCAACCGTTGCAGGCCTGTGCACAAAGCCCATCAATGGTGGGTTTGCGCCAATATGCACAATGGAAGAAAAGATGGCCAAATTGCTTAATCCACTTACACTTTTGGTACCAATTAAATGTGCAGATTTATAACCAGATAAGCCATTAATTAAATTGGTTCTATCTTGTTTTTCAAAAGCTTCAATATCGGAAAGTGAAAATTTAATTTCCATGTTATTACATTGCTTGCATGCCTCCGTCAACAGGCATTATTTGTCCTGTAACCCACGAAGCATTGAGCAAATATAAGGCCGCATTTACAATGTCGCTTGTTTGCCCAATTCGCTTGAGAGGATGCCTTTCGCCGGCAGCTAAAATTTTTGCTTCAGAGTTCAATAATTTATCACTCAATGGCGTTTGGGTCAAGGAGGGAGCAATGGCATTTACCCTTAATTTAGGTGCATATTCTGCCGCAAGGCTAATGGTTAAGCCCTCTACAGCACCTTTGGCTCCAGCTATACTGGTGTGAAAAGGCATTCCTTTTTTTGTGGCCACAGTGCTAAATAAAATAATGTTTGGGTCTAAACCCAATAACAATTGAGGAATATAGCGCTGAATGGTTTTAATGGCACCCAAATAATTTACCTGCAAATCATATAAAAATTCGCTTTGCTTGAGCGCTTTAAACGGGCGCAAATTAATTGTTCCTGGACAGTATATGATTCCATCTAATGATTCAATAGCCTCTGGAAAGGCAGGTGTTTCCTCGGTAATATCGCAATTGTGGTATTCAATATTTTCGGTTTGAACCGATGATGCTGCTGTTTTGCTGAGGACAATAACATGATGACCTTGCTGCGCTAATTGTTCACTGATTGCTTTTCCAATTCCGCTACTTCCACCTACAACTAAATAATTTTTCATACACTTTATAACAAGCCTAACTTAAATTTGTTTAAAAATCATTTCCGTGTGTTAGTCGAACTAGTTTTTTAAGCAGGCTAGGAAAGGGTTTGAGTAAATTTAATATGAGGTGAGTAATATGTACCGAACCAAATAGTTTTTGAAAAATCCTGCCAAATTGTAAGCGAGTTTTAAACGCTTTTTTCCATTCTTTTTGGTAGTTGCTTTCAAATTGTGCCCTTTCATTTGCATCATCCAAATTTGCGGGTAATATTTCACTAATAATCTTAGCTGCGCGCATGGCCATGCTCATACCGTTTCCGCAAAGTGGGGTAATGAGTCCGGCTGCATCTCCCAATAGCACAAAATGATTTTCTATTTGCGTTTTTGGTTCAAACCGAATTTGTGAAATGCTTAATGGTTGTTTGTATAAAAAAGTGGCTTGGGTAAAAATGGTTTTAAGGAATGGATTTTTATACAAGATATTTTCTTCCATTGACTTGATATTGTTGCCATTTTTTTTCAAGTTTTCTTCGGTGGTGAGGTAACACAAACAATATTGATTGTTGTCTATTTTAGAGATGCCGCAATAACCATCTTTAAAGTTGTGAAGCTCTATTAAATCTGGTGGAAAGGAGCTTTGTATGTGGTATTTTACACCGATGTAATTTTTTGCACCACGTTTTATTTCTTTTATAAAATCTCTGTTTAATTGAATATCTAAATTGCCTTTTTTGCCATAAGCGCCAAAGGCATATTTGCTGGTAAAAATACCTTGTGTAGTTTGTATGTTGAATTGGTTATTTTCATATTCTATTTTTGTGGCTTTACAATTTTCCAATAAATTTACGCCAGCTAATTTTGCTTGTTGTGCCAATAAATGATCGAGGGTATAGCGGGCGATGCCAAATCCGCCTTTTGCTAAGTTGTGTGATAGGTAAGTACCATTGGGTGCTGTGATTCCTAACCTTTGAATTTTGGGCAAATCCAATTCATGTAAATTGATGCCACATGATAGTAAAAATGGCCAACTTTCATTGGAGATATATTCGCCGCAAACTTTGTGATAGGGGTAAGTTTCCTTTTCTATAAGCAATACTTTTCTGTTTTGCTTGGCACATTGAATGGCCAAGGTTAATCCGCCCAAACCACCGCCAATAATGGCTATATCGTAAATGGTGTTTTCTTGAATCATGTTAAGTGTGTTTGTAAATGGCTAACCACCTAAAAGCCCAGACCCATTTTAAACTTAATTGTTTTGATTTGGGTAACAGTGCTGCAAGTTCTTTTTTATTGAAGCCTCTTTTTACAGATAAACGGGCGTCATTTTTAACCAAATAACTTTTAGAAAATAATTGGGTGAGCCAAGAAATGCTATAGTAAGCTAAAGCATGTCGGTGTAGGTCGTTGATGAAAAAACCGAGCGAGGAATTATCCTTTTTAAATGCCATTAATTCTAGCAAATCATGCTCTTTAAAATGGTGGCAAAATAAGGCGCTGAAAATGATGTCGTATTTTTGCAGACTATTTTTTAGCAAACGATAATCTTTTTCAATGAAACTAATTTCGGGGTAATCTTTGCATCTATCTTGGGCAAATTCTATGCAATCTTCTTTGAGATCAACACCAATTAATTGCAGCGATAAATTGTTTTTCCTGGCCCATTTTGCGATATAAATTAAATTATCGCCACCACCACAGCCAATGTCTAAAATGCAGTAGGATTTATTGGTTTGTAACTGAAAGGATTTTATAGCTTTCAACGTAACTGCATGTCCGCCCAGCAATGAATTAATGGTATTGAGTTCAATTAAATTTTGATACAGGTCTTGCTTAGGAATATTTTCTTGATCCAATAATTCTAATTCGTAGCTCCGCTGACTAAAATTCATAGGGGAATATATTATTTTGCAATTTTAATTTTCTCCATATTAAGTTACTCATAAGCTAAATTGTTAAAATTGTTTTAGTAATAAAAGGCGAACGAATTTTATATTTCTAACTTGATTTTTCTAAATAGGCTGAGTTCAACAAATAAGTGCAATTTTTTAAACAAAAGGCAAAAAGCTTTTGAGGGCTTTTTACCTTTTGACATAGTAGTGCGATCTTTGGATTGTCTATGTCAAAAAATTACAATCAACTCAGTTTCGGTCAAAGATACCAAATTGAGTCTTTATTAAAAGCTGGAATGAACCAAAAAATGATTGCGCATCAATTGGAGGTTCATCCATCCACCATTAGTCGAGAACTCAAACGCAATATTGCTAAGCGAGGCCGTACTTCTGGTAACTATGTAGCTTCAAATGCGTAAAGGAAAACCACCTTGAGGCATACTGAGAAGGCCAAGCATACTGTATTTACTGAAAGCATGAAGCAAACCATCCAAAAGCATTTGCTTTTAGATCGCTGGAGCCCAGAGTTAATTAGCAAATGCAGTAAAGTTGAAATGGTCAGTCATGAAAGGATTTACCAATGGATTTGGCAATGCAAACACACAAACACGAAAGATGTAAAGCCATATAGAAATCTTTATCAATTTTTACGCCATGGCAGACGCCGACGCAAGCGTGGTAACAGGAAAGACACTCGTGGAATAATTCCAAATAGAGTTCCTATTGCCCAAAGGCCGTTAATAGTAAATAAACGGTCGCGCCTTGGAGATTATGAACTGGACTTTATGATGGGTAAAGATCACAAGGGAGCCCTACTTGTGATGATTGATAGAGCCACTTTACATACTAGATTAAGAAAACTGCCCAAACGCACCTCAAGTATTGTTTTTAAAGAAATTGTAAAAGCAGCAAATAAAAATAACTATAAACCTAGGACTATGACCTTTGATAACGACAAAGCCTTTAGTTCGCATACTAAGGTTGCAGAAGCTATAG
>JBILJL010000211.1:0-4495 GCA_044377255.1 Bacteroidia bacterium | reverse complement strand
CACCTCTTTGATAAAGCTCATAAGTTTTAGCATCATCTAAAGGGATGTCTTCAAGAATAATATCTATGCCATGATTTTCTTTGATGAGGACCAATGCATCTTTTAATATGGTTAAGTTTTTTAATCCTAAGAAGTCCATTTTAATAACACCGGCATCTTCAATTACCTTACCTTGAAACTGCGTTACCAAAAGATCCGAATCTTTTGCAACTGCGACAGGAATAAGGTCGGTAAGGTCGCAGGGTGCAATAATAATACCTGCAGCATGAACACCAGTTCCACGCACCGAACCTTCTAATATTTCAGCTTCTTTTAATACCCTAGATTGAATATCATTGCCATTATAGAGTTCGCGAAGTTTCTTAACATTGTCTATTTCCTCAGATTGAAGACCTTCTTTTTCCTTCAAACTTTTGGCGCCATCAAGAGGCGCATTGAGCAGCCTTCCTAATTCTATTCCAGGTCTTTCTGGAACCAATTTGGCTAAAGCATTGGCATCGGCTAAAGGAAGATCAAGCACCCTAGATACATCTTTGATACTCATTTTGGCAGCCATTGTGCCATAAGTAACAATTTGTGCTACTTGGTTGCGACCATATTTTTGTACTACATAATCAATTACTTTTTGCCTACCGGCATCATCAAAATCGGTATCAATATCGGGCATTGACTTACGATCGGGATTTAGGAAACGTTCGAAAAGTAAGTCGTATTTTATAGGGTCGATATTAGTAATACCAATGCAATAGGCTACAGCAGAGCCAGCTGCCGAACCACGTCCAGGGCCAACAAAAACGCCAAGTTCTCTACCCGCTTTGATGAAATCTGCCACAATTAAGAAGTAACCAGCAAACCCCATGGTGCGGATGGTATGTAACTCAAAGTTGAGGCGTTCTTCTACCTCTGGAGTTATGTCTTTGTAACGAGTTTTAGCACCAGTATAAGTAAGGTGATGGAGGTAATCATCTTGTGTTAAAAATCCTGGTGGAATTTCATAATTAGGCAATAAGATATCTCGTTTTAAATCGAGGGTTTCAATTTTGTTGATGATGCTATTGGTATTGTCTATTGCCTGAGGGATATCGCTAAAAAGCGAAGACATTTCCTCAGTAGTTTTGAAGTAGAATTGGTCGTTATAAAATGCAAAACGTTTGCCTTTAATGCTAACCTCATCATCTATTTCCTTTACGGTAGGGGTACTTTGTTTTTCGCCTGTATTGATGCACAAAAGAATATCATGTGCGTTTGAATCTTTTTGATCAACGTAATGTGAGTCGTTTGAGGCAATAATGGGTACATTGTATTTTTGGGCAAAACGCAATAAAACCTCATTTACTTTATTTTGGTCGGGGATATCATGACGTTGTAATTCAATGTAATAATCTTCTCCAAACAAATTGAGCCACCATTTAAACTCTATCTCACCAGCTTCTTCGCCTTTTTTTAAGATGGCCTTAGGTACAGAGGCACCTAGGCAGCAGGTAGTAGCAATTAAACCTTTGTGGTATTTTTCAATCAGTTGTTTATCTATACGCGGGTATTTGCCATACATGCCCTCCATGTATCCAAGGGAACAAAGTTTGATGAGGTTTTTATATCCCTCTTCATTTTTGGCCAACATGAGTTGATGATAGCGAATATCTTTATCGTCTTTGGTAAAACTTTGGCGGGTTCTATCATTAACTACATAGAATTCGCAACCAACAATAGGTTTTACTTTTAGCGAACCATCTTCATTTTTGTGTTTATAGGCTTCGGCAACAAATTCAAAAGCACCAAACATATTACCATGATCTGTAATGGCTAAGGCAGGCATGCCATCGTTCATGGCTTTTTTGTATAGTTTGCCAATATCTGCTGCGCCATCAAGTAGCGAAAACTGTGTGTGTACGTGTAGGTGAGAGAACTTCATTTTTATATCTGAAAGCGAATGTAAGTGAAGTATTAATTTATGTGAGGAAGTGTTGAAAATTATAAGCCATCATGCGGATAAATAGTGGGTAATAAAAAGTTTTCAACGAAAGATCAATTGAGATAAAAAAGTTTAGGTGAATAGGTTTTTTAAATTTCTGTTTGAACCAACAAGGTTTTAAGGTTTTTATTATACTGGTAATTAAACCATTTTCATTATTTTCTATCAAACAATTGTTATTTTGCAAGTATATGAAAAAAGCACTTTTATACATTTTAATATTAATTGGATTGAGTAGCTCGGCCCAATCATTGTATTTTCCACCCCTAGTAGGAAAAACTTGGGATACCCTATCGCCTGTAGGTTTGGGTTGGTGTGTTTCAAAAACCGATAGTTTGTATAATTATTTAGGATCAAAAAATACCAAAGGATTTATCGTATTAAAAGACGGAAAAATTGTTTTGGAAAAGTATTTTGGAATTTTTACGCAAGACAGTTTTTGGTATTGGGCATCGGCAGGTAAAACCATGAGTGCGGTTATGGTTGGCGTTGCACAACAAAAGAAATTATTGTCTATTGAAGATACTAGCTCAAAGTACTTGGGCAAAGGTTGGACCAACGAGCCTGCAATAAAAGAAGATCAGATTAAGGTGCTCAATCAGTTAAGCATGACAACTGGTTTGGACGACAATGGCATCAATAAAGATTGCACTTTTGATTCTTGCTTGGTTTACAAGGCCGATGCAGGTGCTCGTTGGGCTTATCACAACGCTCCTTATACATTACTGGATAAGGTTGTTGAAACCGCAAGTGGACAAACTTGGCAGCAATTTTTTAATGCTGAGATTCGTAATAAAACAGCCATCAATGGTCTTTGGGTAAAAGCGGAATTTAACAATGTGCTTTACAGCAATGCGCGCAGCATGGCTAGGTTTGGGTTGTTGTTATTGAATAAAGGCAAATGGGATCAAACCGATATATTAGCAGATACGAGCTATTTTAGAAAGATGACGAATAGTTCGCAAAGCATTAATCCTGGATATGGCTATCTAACATGGTTAAATGGCACTGAAAAATTTATGGCGCCAGGTTCACAAATTGTATTTCCAGGAATGTTGTCTCCCAATGCACCTGCAGATATGTATGCGGCAATGGGGAAAAATGGGCAATTGATCAATGTGGTTCCATCCATGAATTTGGTGATGCTAAGAATTGGCGATGCTCCAGGAGACAATGGTGAAGTACCTATTTCTTTTAATAATGAAATTTGGTTGTATTTAAACAAAGTAATTTGTAATGGTAGCAATTTTCTGTCTGAACCAATAGAGGATGTAAAAGTTAGTATTTATCCCAATCCAGCACAAACAAGTTTTGAGATTAATGGTTTGTTAGCGCGGGATATTATGGAAATAGGTGTTTATGATTTGCACGGTAAGCAACAGTTGAGCTCGACAAATATTTTGGAAGTTGATATTTCTAATTTACCACCGGCTTTTTATTTGGTGAAAATAAGAACCAACAGAGGTATTTTGGTGAAGAAGATTGTTAAAAATTTATAAATATTGAAAAACCACAATAAATGACTAATTTTGTCAAGAATAAATTAGTCATCTATGAAAACACTTATTAAAAATGCTCGTCAAAAAAAGGGTTTAATGCTTAGGGAGCTTGCTCAATCTTTGGGTATTGATCAAGCATTGGTTAGCAAATTTGAAAGTGGCACAAGAAAGCCAACAGAAGACCAGCTGGTTAAAATTGGGCAAATTTTAGATATAGATCTCAAAGAACTGAAGGTACAGTGGTTAAAAGAGAAGATTTTATATCAATTGGAAGATGAAGAATTTGCCATTGAAGCACTTATGATTGCGGAGCAAGAACTTAAAACAAGAGCTAAATCATTGGCTCCAATTAAAATTCCTAAATCAATTAAACCCATCATACACTCCATTGATAAATTACAAAAAGAGCTCAACAATTTGCGTCAATTTGATAGTTATCGAATCGCTCAAGCATTAGAGTTAGAATATACCTTTGAAAGTAACAGAATAGAAGGCAATACCTTAACTTTAAAAGAAACCGATTTGGTTATCAATGAGGGGTTAACCATTAGCGGAAAGTCAATGAGGGAGCATTTGGAGGCAATTAATCACAAAGATGCAATTGTTTATATGAAACAATTGGCCGAAAAAAATGCCTTAATTCTTTCAAATGATGTTTTGGGTATTCATCAATTGGTGCTTAGAGGTATAGATGAGGCTAATGCTGGTAAATATAGAGGGGTTCAAGTTTTGATTAAAGGTAGCCGGCATACGCCACCTCCGCCTTATTTGGTTGCAAAGCAAATGGAAGGTTATTTTTTATGGTATCAATCTAATCGCAAGCAACTACACCCGGTTGTATTGGCCGCAGAAATGCATGAACGTTTGGTTACAATTCATCCATTTATAGATGGTAATGGTCGTACATCAAGGTTAATTATGAATTTAATTTTATTGCAAAGTGGTTTAGTAATTGCCAATATTAAAGGTGATGATAAAAGCAGGATGGCCTATTATAATGCTCTTGAAGAAGCCCAAGTTACGG
>JBILJL010000013.1:0-18460 GCA_044377255.1 Bacteroidia bacterium | reverse complement strand
GCAAGTACTTTGAGGTTGACCCCAAGGCCCCAGTTTATATTCAATCTGCTAGGGGAATTGGTTACCGCTTTGCAGTGCCCGAATTAAAAGAGGCTCAATCTTAGTTCAACTACAATCCCAATTCTTTGATTAAAAATTTAGCCGTATGGCTCCTTTTTGATTTACATACCTCCTCCGGAGTGCCAAAGGCTATAACTTCACCACCATATTTTCCTCCCTCCAAACCAATATCAATAATATGGTCTGCTACCTTAATCATGTCTAAATTGTGCTCAATAACCAAAACGGTATTGCCTTTGTTGACCAGTTTTTGCAAAACATCTAAAAGTACTTTAACATCCTCAAAATGCAAACCAGTTGTTGGTTCATCCAAAATATAAAAAGTATTTCCTGTGTCTCTTTTGCTTAATTCTGTAGCCAACTTCACTCTTTGAGCCTCTCCACCACTCAGTGTAGTGCTTTGCTGGCCTAAGGTTATATAACCCAAACCAACATCATTCATTGCCTCAATTTTCCTCAAAATATGTGAGGTATTTTCAAAAAAATGAACAGCTTCTTCAATCGACATGTTTAACACATCATTGATACTTTTTCCTTTAAACCTAACCTCCAATGTTTCTCTATTATAACGTTTGCCATTGCAAGTTTCGCACTTAACATAAACATCAGGTAAAAAGTTCATCTCTATACTTCTCATTCCTGCTCCTTGGCAGGTTTCGCACCTTCCTCCTTTTACATTAAATGAAAACCTTCCTGGCTTATATCCTCTAATTTTTGCTTCTGGTAAATTGGCAAATAAGTTTCTTATGTCGCTAAATACTTCCACATAGGTTGCAGGATTGCTACGCGGCGTTCTACCTATGGGACTTTGATCTATGTCTATTACTTTATCTACATTTTTAAGCCCTTTAACTTCTTTGTATGCAAGTGGCTTTTGGTGTGATCCATAAAAATGCTGACGAAGGATAGGGTATAGTGTTTCATTGATTAATGACGACTTGCCACTGCCACTTACACCTGTAACGCAAATAAACTTACCTAATGGAAAACTAACATCTATGTTTTTTAGGTTATTCCCATTAGCCCCTTTAATGTCTAATGATTTTCCATTTCCTTTTCTTCGCTCTTTGGGAATTTCAATAGACTTTGTTCCATTTAAATATTGGGCAGTAATTGAATTCGATTTCAAGATATCTTGCATAGTACCTTGAGCGGCAATATGTCCGCCATGCACCCCAGCACCATATCCAATGTCTAAAATAAAATCACTCTCTTCCATCATGTCTTTGTCGTGTTCAACCACAATAACGCTGTTTCCAAGGTCACGCAGTGATTTTAATGAATCAATCAACCTATTGTTATCCCTTTGGTGCAAACCAATACTTGGTTCATCCAAAATATAAAGAACACCAACCAATTGAGAGCCAATTTGCGTAGCCAATCTTATGCGCTGAGCTTCGCCACCACTGAGAGTTTTGGCAGGAGAATTGAGGGTTAAATAATCAATCCCAACACCTCTTAAAAATGAAATCCTGCCTCTAATTTCTTTTAGTATTTCTGTAGCAATAATCTGTTGTTTGCTATCTAGTACTTTTTCAATCTGTTTGAACCAATCTCCTAAAATTCCAATTTCCATTGAAGCCAATTCAGCAATATTTTTATCGCCAATTCGATAATTGAGTGCTTCCTTTTTTAGCCTTGCTCCATGGCATTCCGGACAAGGCTGAATTTCCATAAATTCTTCAGCCCACTTATAAATTGAGTCATAACTTTTTTCATGGTAATGCCTTGTGATGATGTTTACCAAACCTTCCCAATTACTGTTATAGTTTTGGGTATAACCACTGCTGTATTGATATTGCACCACCAGGGGTTCGTCGCTACCATGAAGGATAGCCTCTAAAGCCTCTTTTGAAAACTTCTCAATAGGATCAGCGAAAGAAAATTTATACCTTTTTCCTAATTCTCTTAATTGCAAAAATGTCCAATTTTCTCTTGCCTCGCCCAAAGGGGCAAAACCACCCTTGTTGATACTTAGTTTTTTATCTGGAACGATAGCATTCTCATCAATAATACTTTTAACCCCTAATCCGTCACAAATTGGGCATGCACCGTAGGGCGAGTTAAAGGAAAAAGTATTAGGTTGAGGCTCATCATAACTGATGCCGCTTATTGGATCCATTAAAAATTTACTGTAGTGGTAAACTTTATCATCTGAATTATCTAGGAGTACCAAGGTACCCTTTCCCATTTTTAGTGCACTCTTTACGCTTTCTCCAATTCTAAAACGGGCACCTTTCGAAGATTCAATGCGATCAACTAAAACTTCTATGTCGTGGATCTTATACCTATCAGCTTGCATTTTATGGGTAATATCAAGCACAGTACCATCAAGGCGCACCTTTGTAAAGCCTTGCTTCCTTATTTGCTCAAATAACTCTCTGTAGTGCCCTTTCCTGCCCTTTACTAAAGGAGCCAATATTGAAATTTTCCTATTTTCAAATTTGCTAACAATTGAAGTAACAATTTGCTCCTCGGTAAACTTTACCATTTTCTCGCCAGAAACATAGCTGTATGCATCTGCTGCCCTTGCATACAATAGCCTTAAGAAATCATAAATTTCGGTAATAGTGCCTACGGTAGAGCGAGGGTTTTTGTTAACAGTTTTTTGTTCAATGGCAATGACTGGCGAGAGCCCGTTTATCTTGTCAACATCGGGTCTTTCCATATTGCCTATGAACTGGCGAGCGTAGGCGGAGAAGCTTTCCATATAACGGCGCTGTCCTTCGGCAAAAATTGTATCAAACGCCAATGAAGATTTACCACTTCCACTTAATCCAGTAATAGTTACAAGCTTATTTCTTGGAATATTTACATCAATATTTTTAAGATTATGTTCACGAGCACCTAAAATCTCAATCACATCTTCATTTTCAATAACTGCAGAAATAGAATTGATTTTAGTGTCTGATGCAGTTGATTTTATTTGCTTTTTTGCCATTCTAGTATACTTACTGCAAAGAAACAAAGAAATGAATGTTTTGTTACCACTTACAAAAGATATTTATTTAAAACTGCTATTTCTTAAATGCAGCAATCCGCTATATATAGCCTTTCATCTTATAAACCAACAAGCCTATCCATTCTTTTACGAGGTAAGTCCATGTTTGGAATCCACCATAATTAGGTAAAAGTGTATTTAAAACAGTGTTTTTACTGCGAATACTTCTAGGATCGGTTGAATATCCCACCACGTTAAAACCTTGCTTTTCAAAACAGGCTAGCGCTCTTCTCATGTGATATCCAGCTGTAACCAATAAATACTTTTTGTTCTTAAAATTTGGGTCCTTTTTTTCAAGCATCTTTGCTGTAAATGCTGCATTTTGATAAGTGTTAATGGATTTGGTTTCAATCACAATCGCACTATCTGGAATGCCACATTTTACCATAAATGTTTTACTCATTTCAGCTTCGGGTTCATACGCCCCAAAAATAGTATCTGCCCCTCCGGTATAGATTATTTTATCAGAAATTCCTCTCTTGAAGAGATCAATAGCCTGGAGCATCCTATCGGTACCATCATTGAAAACAACCCTCAACTGACCATCCACATTATAATTTGAAACAAAACCAGAAGGGATAATAATTGCATCATACTGGTTTTTTTTGCTTAAAGCTATTGGTTCAACCTCATACAACCCCATTACTGATTGTGCAAGCCAAGGATTTGTAAAAAAAACCAACAAGCCAAATGCCCACCAAAAATAACTCTTTATTTTTGTGAAAGCGAAGATCAAAAAAAGGATAATAATTAGGCTCATCGGGGCAACAAGTGCAAATAAAATCTTCGACAAAAAATAGAACATAACTAGCTATTAAAAAATTGGTAATAAATAATACAAGCCAACATCCCTAAAAATAACAATTCCTTCAACCACCTTCTTTGTGAGCGAATAAAATAATTTGCCAATAAATAGCACAGGGAAATAGACATAAAAGTTAAACCAAAAACATACCCTTGATTTTCTGCAAATACAGATATGATGCCGAACAATAAAAGCACCAAAATTATTAGCTGAATTCGTCGGCTTTTTACCTTGTTTCTTAAAAATTTTGCTTGTAAATGAATGAGCGAAAAAACGAAAGCTGGAATAATAAAAAACCATATTATTCCTTCCTCTATTGAAATACCTATGGGGTTGAAATAACTTTTTATAAACGAGTATTCAAACGATATTAAGAAGTCCTTTAAATGGTCGGTTATATAAAACAAAACATCTAAAAAATAGGCTGGTACTATAATGCCAATAATTGCCACAAGCCAGTATCTTAAGTTAAAGGATGTCATGTACAAAACACTGATTAAAATGAAAGGCAAATAAATGATTAAATCATAATCCAATAATATTCCCAACCCCAATAACATACCTGCATCAAAAACCAGAAATAAAGGTTTAGGCGATTCATAAAGGAAACACAAACGATTAAATAGAAGTATTAAAAAAGTATTAGCCAATAATTGCGGCGATAGCTGTATTTGCTCTGGATAAATGCTATTTAACAAAATATAAAACAAACCAGGCATTACACTATTCTTATATAGAATGTCATGTGAACTACTAATGTAATTGATTAAAAATGCCTGCAACAAAATAAATAAACTTGCAATTACTTGGCCCTGATATTTAAAAAGCTGGTTTGTTTTTAACCAATCAAAAATAATTTCAGCAAAAGGGGTATTGATTATTGGCTCCATTGGTGCCAAAACAAAAAACGAACTCATTCTTATTAGAATGGTAAATAAAATTAACCCAAAAAGCGAAAAAACAGAATTTGATCTAAATAATTCTAACACAACAAAATCTTTTAAAAGGTTAAACGTAATAAAGTAAATTGCTTATCCTTAATTGTGGCTCCAATCATTGTATTAATGCCTGTTTGCTTGCATTCACTTGGTATCAATGCCACACTAAAATTACTTGATTTAACAGCAATTCTTTCCTCAGATTTTCCTTGATAGTTAACATTATGTGCCATAATATTTCCATCCTTATCAAGCTCCGAATTATAGAGAATAAAAATGTTGTCCTGAGTAGGTATGGTAGTTACCCCAGATATATAGCCCCCATCACCAACAGAACTTTGCCTTTTTCTAATGATGTCGCCAAAATGAAAACTACCATCTTTATTAATTGAAAACAAAGCAACATCGTCATAATTGTAAGTAATTCTTATTCCTTCCTGTGGCATATTGTTCATGTAATAATTATAACGCTGTTCAACTCTGGTGTACTTTTCAGCTACCAAGAATATGCCACCATCACTTCTTGGCACCAATTTTCTGATGTAAAAATTCTTCAAATCGGGATTCTTCTTCTCAATTTTAACACCTGTAGCTTTTTGAAGTATAGCCACATCAATAGGCGCAGCAAATTTCTCTTCGGTGCTGCGTTTTGGAATACTAAATCGTTCAAAAAAATACCCATTTACTTCGCTTTCACTACTTGCAGAGTAAAAGCCTAAAACAGATATTGTTTGATTGAAATTATTGATACTTAATGCTAACTCTTCAATAAAAATATTTTCATTGCCAATATCGTATGAAAGCATCCTATCCTCGGCAGGGTAAAATGCATAAAGAAAGAAATCTCGGTTATCTGCTTTTTTACCACCCACCTTTGCGGGAAAATCAATTAATACAAAGGCATTTCCATTATTGTCAGATTCAAAATTGGTAATAAACACATCTTCTGGGCGCTCATTGAGTGTAAATTGCTTTCCAAATTGCTGTTGCATTTGATCATTGTATCCATAAAGGTTCAATTTACACTCACCTGTATTGGCACTTCTGGTTAAAAACATCACCAAAACTTTTCCCTTATTTGCACTTGTTTTAATTTGAATCTTTCTTTTTTCAATAAACTGTGCTGAACTAAAGGTGCAAATAACACTGGGTGATCCAATGGCTTTTAGCGCTGCATCTACCTTTTGAACCAATATATCTATGTTCCCTGTTTGAACATTTTTAGCACTGATAAAAATGTGTAATTCACCATTGACCAAGAGCACCCTCTCAATATTGCCATTGATGCTAATAGGGGCCGGTACACTGAGATCTAAGGTTAAATTAGTTTTGTACTTTTCAAGAATTACATCATTTGAAAAATCGGCATTTTTACAGCGCAAAACAAATATGCCAGCTGCACTTTCACCCACTATTTGTGAATACAAATTGCGCTGCTTTATCTTCTGAGGATTACCCCATTCAACGGTCTGACTAAATGTATTTACACTTAGCAATAAAAAGAGAAAAATAAAAACCGATCGAAATGCCATTAATTTGCAATGTAATTCAAAAAAGCGAAGATACTTTTTCCACACTATTTTTGAATACAAAATTATTCCATGGGACGAGTAAAATTATTTGATACGGCAAAAAAGAAAGAAGCAGCAGTTTTGGTTGGAGTAATTAATAAAGACCAACGTTTAGAGCAGGCGCAAGAATATTTGGAAGAATTAGCATTCTTAGTGTTTACGGCCGGAGGCCTTGTTGAAAAGCAATTTCAACAACGATTAAACTATCCAAACCCTCGCACCTTTATTGGCGAAGGAAAATTGGAAGAAATAGCTGAATACGTAGTTGCTCATGAAATTGACATGGTTGTTTTTGATGATGAACTCAGCCCCTCTCAATTGCGCAATTTGGAACGTACACTCAAGTGCAAAATTCTTGATAGAAGCAACCTCATACTAGATATTTTTGCTAGCAGAGCCAAAAGTGCTCAAGCAAAATATCAAGTAGAATTGGCTCAAGCCCAATATTTGTTACCAAGACTAACCCGTATGTGGACTCATTTAAGCAAAATGAAAGGCGGCATTGGAATGAAAGGTCCTGGAGAAACTGAAATTGAAACCGATAGGAGAAATTTAAGGGAGGTTATAGTAAAATTAAAAGAACGCCTTGATACCATTGACAAACAGGCTGCTACCCAAAGAAGAAACAGAGATGCCAAAACACGAATTTCTTTAGTGGGCTACACAAATGTTGGAAAATCAACCATCATGAATTTATTATCTAAAAGTGATGTGTTTGCCGAGGATAAATTATTTGCTACCCTAGACAGTACCGTTAGAAAAGTAGATTGGCCAGGTGCCTCATTCCTTTTGAGCGACACTGTAGGCTTCATTAGAAAATTACCTCATCAATTGGTAGAGTGTTTTAAATCAACTTTAGATGAAATAAGAGAAGCCGAGATACTTTTACATATTGTAGATGTTAGTCACCCTTCATTTGAAAATCACATCCATGTGGTAAATGAAACCCTAAAGGAAATTGGTGCCTTAAATAAAACTATGATTTTGGTTTTTAATAAAATTGATCAATTAAAAGAGCCTTTTATTCTTGGCGATGAAACCATTGAAAGCAAACAAGAATATATCGACCAATTAAAGAAATCATGGATGGCCAAGGAAAATAACCCAGCCATTTTTATTTCAGCAAGTAAGAAATTAAACATTGATGAACTCAAGGAAAAAATCCTTGAAGTAGTGAAATTGGATCAGGCCAAAACTAAAATTAAGCCCAAATTCGAATACTAAAAAATAGCTTTCTGCTATTTCAAAGCCTCAAATTTTGCGCAATTTCTCTTGTAAATATTTTTTGCCAATATTAACATAATGGCTTCAGAGTTATTGGTAGCTTTTCCAACAACTTCAGGGGTATTGTTCCCAGCAACCATGGCTGTATAAACAATATTCTCTTTCCAAGTATAAATGTTTGAACCAACTGTTATTACTTTTATTGGCCCTTGTTCTTTAAAGGTAATGTTTTGCTCTTCTGTTTCAAAACTACTTCCATTTGGGTACATTACTCTGGCAGTAAATAAATCATTTCTATCTGCGTTGGTTCTTGTAATCCTGCACGGACAAGAGCCAATGTATTGCGATTCTGCCACCCTATCTGTTACAATATTTCTTATTTTCCATTGACCACCTTCATTCACTAAAGTGTGAGAAGAATAGGCATATACATCGGCCAAAATTGTGGTATCTTGAGTATATTTTAGGTTTATAATAGCTGAAATATTTGCCAAATTATTTACCGTTTGATTGAAAACAACTTTGGTAATTGTTCTATTACCTTTAATGTTTAAATCCTTGGTAGCTTTCATATCACGCAAAGCCTCCTCCGTATTCCACCTAACAGTTTTTACCCTGCCATCAACATTTTCGGTATTTCTCACAAATAAGAAATCAGTACTTAAGTACTTGGTAACCTGATCCAAATTTGGAGAAGACGAGTTAAAGTAATTGTTTAAGTTGGCGTAATATTCGTTCAAAACTTCTGTGGCACTTAAAACCTTTTCAGCTGGCTTTTGCGCTGCTGCAACTGCTGGAGGAGGTGGTGGAATGGTTTGTTTCTTTGTGTTTTGACCAAAACTAAGAAACACGCCTAAAAAGGTAAAAAGAGATAGTAGTACAATCTTTTTCATATTGATTTTTGCTTAAAATATTTGCAGGTGGCAAGATGGGAAATTACCTAATAAAATCAAAACAAATTTATGAAACTATGAAAAGTTGTAGGCTTATGTTGGGGGAAGTGGCATAATTAATTATTTTCGCAACATCTCATCAAATGAACGCTCATACAAACAATATCGAATTAAGTGTAGTCATGCCCTGTTTAAACGAGGCAGAGACTATTGAAGTCTGCATCAAAAAGGCCTTACAATGGATGGATGCCAATTCTGTAGTTGGTGAAGTTGTTATTGGCGACAATGGCAGTACAGATGGCTCTCAAAAAATGGCGGAAGACTTGGGTGCTCGTGTAATTGCGGTTCCAAGAAAAGGCTACGGCAGCGCACTAATGGGTGCCATAGAAGCAGCAAAAGGCAAATACGTAATTATGGCCGATAGCGACGATAGTTATGATTTTTCAAATCTTAGCCCTTTCATCAACGAACTTCGAAACGGCAAAGATTTGGTAATGGGAAATCGCTTTTTAGGCGGTATTGAAGATGGAGCAATGCCTTTTCTTCACAGATATTTAGGTAATCCTGTATTATCATTCATTGGCCGATTATTTTTTAAATGCCCCGTAAGCGATTTTCATTGCGGATTAAGAGGATTTAGACAAGACATTGTAAATGTGCTCGATTTAAGAACCACTGGAATGGAGTTTGCAAGCGAAATGGTTGTAAAAGCCACCATTTTTAAACTCAATATCTCAGAAGTACCAACCACACTGAGTAAAGATGGTAGAAGCAGACCCCCACATTTAAGAACCTGGAGAGACGGATGGAGGCATCTAAGATTTTTGTTGATTTATAGTCCGAGGTGGCTTTTTTTATACCCAGGTATCTTTTTAATGTTAATTGGTATTGCAATGAGTTTACTTATTGTTAGGGGACCAATAGGCATTTTTAACCATATCTATTTTGATACCAATACCCTTTTGTATGCCGGTGCGTGTATAATTGTGGGGTATCAAGCCGTGAGTTTTGGCATTTTTACAAGAGTTTACGCCATACAAGTTGGCTTTCTTCCGGCAAAAGAATCCCTATCCAAAGCAAATGAATTTGTTACCCTTGAATTGGGTTTAATTATTGGCATCATCGTTTTTCTCTCTGGCATGGGAGGTACATTTTATTCATTGTATGTGTGGGGTGAAAGTAATTTTGGCCAATTAGAATACTCTCGCATGTTAAGAATAGTTATTCCAAGTGTTGTGGCCATTATTCTTGGTTTGCAAACCATATTCTCTAGCTTCTTCATGAGCGTACTTTCAGTAAACAAAAAATAGTGGTTAATTTTTATGAAAGCACTAGATATATATCTTCAAAATGCCCGCATTAACAAAGCTAAACAATTTATCAATAGCGGCGATACCGTTCTCGACATAGGTAGTGTAGATGGCGTAATGTTCAACTCCTGGAAAGGGCTTATTTCAAAAGGTATTGGGATCGACCCAACCCTTGAACAAAAAGTAGAAACGGACCTATATACCCTTTACCCTGGCTATTTCCCTCAAGACTTACCTAAAGGGGAGCAATTCAATGCCATCACTTTATTAGCAGTACTTGAGCACATTCCAACTCAACAACAAAATCAATTGGCATTAGACTGTTTTCATTTTTTGAAGCCAAAAGGTAAATTAATCATAACAGTTCCTTCGCCTCAAGTTGATCAAATTTTAGAAATTTTACTCAAGTTAAAGCTTATTGAAGGCATGAGTTTGGAGGAACATTATGGCTATAAACCCTCGGATACCGAAACAATATTTTCAGCCCCTCAATTCAGATTGTTTTACAAAGAAAAATTTCAATTAGGACTTAACAATTTATTCGTTTTTGAACGTTTGTAAAAACTTTAATACTACTAATAACCATGGAAGTAAATACTTTATCAGAAGCTAAGGTTAGTGTTTTAATGGATGCAAGAAATGCCGACAATGGCTTTTGGGAAGCTATTCATCAATTCTTAGGAAAAACAAAACAAGATGTAGAATTGCTAATTATTGTTAGCCAATCTGCGAGCAATAAAAACAGCCTAGATTGGATCCAAAAAGGCAAAATCAAAGAACTTTTATTTGATAAAACTAAATCACTCAATTTAAATTTTGCCCTTTTATTAGAACAAGCTTCAGGTGCAAATACAATAGTTGTTTACCAGCAATTAGCTAGCCCTGGTAATTTAATACAAGCGTTTCAAGCAAATAAAAAAATGTTTTCGCCCAATTTGCTTCTGGTAGGGACACAAAATCAAGTTTTAAAGGGGAGCAAACAATCCATACCGCTTGGCATTAAAATTGGCAACAGTTTAACTCGTTTGTTTACACCTGTTCATCAAACAGATGCATACAGTGGTATTTTGGCTGGTAAAACTGCTAGCATCCAAAATTACTTTAACAATGAATTGGCTGCTGGTGATAATTACCTTCAAACCTTATCATTGGCAAGCTCCTATAAAATTGCAACAAATGAAATTGCAATTCCTGCCGAAAATAGACCTTCATTATCCTTTGTAAAATTAGTTTCGAGCGTATTTACTTTGCGTTATAATTATTTTGTTAAAGATGCTTTCTGGCAAATAAAAAATAAACAAAATAACTGGAGTGATGGTAATCACCCCATATACCGATTTGCCTATTTCGCAGTATTCCTCATAGCACTTTTTACCATGCCTTTGCTCAGCCAAGATTTTGGTAGCACTTGGGACGAAAAGGCACACAATGATTACTCCCAATTAGCTTATAATTACCTAAGCACTTTTGGTTCAGACACAGCTGCATTGGCTGAACCAACTAATAGTGCTGATTACATAAGGCAAGCATACAGATTTTACGGTGAACAAATGAATACCGTTGCTGCCTTTACCTACAATTGGTTGGGCACAGGTGTTTATGAAACTAGGCATTTTATTAATTCTATATATGGCTTAATTGGCCTCATTTTTGTTTCGCTAATTGCATATGAATTAGCTGGCTGGCGAGCTGCTCTCTTGGCAATGTTATTTATGTACCTAAACCCCGGCTGGTTGGGTCATAGTATGAACAACCCCACTGACATACCATTTGCAACAGGTTTTGCTTTTGCGGGTTACTTTATTATTAAAGTAATGCGCTCTTTGCCAAAACCAAAATTTAGAGATTTATTTTGGTTGGCTGTTGGCATTGGTATTGGTTTGGCATCACGTGTGGGAGCTTTTTTAATTGTTGCTTATTTAGCGCTATTCTTAGGGGTAAATTGGCTCGATAAACTAAAAAGGAAGGATGGTAAAGCCATGACATTGATTATACCATATGCGAAATTACTGTTGATTGTTTCTATTATTGGATACCTAGTTGGAATTCTAATATGGCCTTACGCATTAGACAACCCATTTACTCATCCTATTCAAGCTTTTACCAAAGCATCTGAAAATGCTTTCTACACAAATAATGTTGAATTATTTGAAGGCAATAGAATGTATATGATTACTAGCGCTCCTTGGTATTATGTCTTTAAATTCCTTGGCATGGGTAACCCACTTTACCTTATTTTAGGTTTATTTTTGGCTATTACCTTATTTTCACCATTGAGCAAAAAAATTGGCCTTGGAAATTGGTTGATGTTACTATTCATGACCTTCTTTCCAATCTTATATGCCGAGTACAGTAACCTCAATTATTACAATGGATGGCGCCATTACTTATTTATCCTTCCATTTGCTGTTCCTTTGGCAGCAATTGCATTTGATTATTTATTTACATTGAAAAAGCCTATTGCATTAAGTGCTGCAATTTTATTAGGCGCTCTGTATGCTAAACCAGCAATTTGGATTGTGATGAATCATCCCAATGAATATGTTTATTTTAACGAATTGGTGGGAGGCATAAAAGGAGCATACGGTGACTATGAAACCGATTATTACAGCAATTCGTGCAGAGAAGCTGCAGAGTGGATAGCCAAAAAACATCCAAATGATACATTGGTAATAGGTATAAATAATGAAACAACCACTGCTTCCTATTGGGCGAAACAAATTAATCCGAGACTAAACTTTGTATGGACCAGGGAAACAGAAGAACAAAAATTAGCTTGGGACTACCTCATTTTAACTAGCAGAACTTTCTCTAAAAGCGAGCTAGAAAATGGTTCATTCCCACCTAAAGGAACTGTATATACAGTTGAAGCAGATGGTGTGCCGCTAGCAGCAGTAATTAAAAGAGAAAATTACAGTATGCCCTTAGGGTATTTGGCCACAGATAAACAAAATTTTGATTCTGCTATTTACTATTTTGAAGACGCAGTAAGGTATGCCCCTAAAGACGAAGAAACATGGCGTATGTTAGGGTTTTCACTGATAAATAAAGGACGTTTAGACAGTGCAGAAACCATGCTTAAAAAGGCCATTGAAATCTATCCTGAGAATTTTACTGCATATAGCAATTTAGGACTGGTTTATTTTAATAGAAAAGAGTTCAAAAAAGCAACTGAGGTTTTTGCTAAAAGTACGCAATACAAAGAAAATGTAACAGAGAGTTGGTATTACTCTGCTTTAGCATATTTAAATCTTGGCGATTACCAAAATGCCATTAAACAGCTCGAGATGGCCGTTAAACATAACGCAAACATTCCAGAGGTTTATTACTATTTAGCCAAATCTTATGCTGCCACTGGTAGCCTTCAGAAAGCAGCAGATAATTATCAAATTGCTTTAAGCATGAACCAAAATAATGCTCAAGCTTGGGGAGAATTAAGTGAGGTATTTACTAAATTAAATCAGCCAGAATATGCCAAACAATGCATGGATAGGTATAGGGCATTGGTTGGTAATTAAGGCCTGAACCTTCATTTATTAACAGCATTTTTTAAGATTGTCTAATTTTAGCTTAAAGCCGAATCTCTTAAATACCTAAGGATTCGGCTTTTTTACAAAGTAACAATTTCGTAACTTTAGCGTAATCCACCATTCTACCAATCAAAGGCTCTGCAAAGACGAAGCTTTTTCGCATTAGTTTCGTAGGTGATGATACTGATCAACAAATACGAGCCCATCATTTCAATTGATGATGCATTCATGCAATGTGTGCAAGAGCAAGTGGAACTTTGCAAAATTTATGAGTTCATTGATCTTCCAGAAAATATCAGAAATATTGAAAAAGTAAACAGTGCAATTTTACGAAATTACTATACCAATGCTCTTGATAACAATTTATTAGAAATAAAAACGGTAAAATACCTAATAAATAAAAATCTACGTGCATCTAACATAGCTGAGCGAGCCGTAGAGCAGTTTCAAAAAGCAGAACAATTTATTAATGAGCAATTACAAGAATCATTGAGCATTGCTTTCTTATATCAAATTGAAAAGATTTTAATTGAAGAGCTATATCAAAACAGTGGTGAAATAAATTTATTCTCCTCACAAATGGGCAGAATTCCCGAACGATTGTCGATGGAAACAGAAATTGAGTTAGAGAATTTGTTCGAATTTTTGAATACAGATACAGAATTCCATCCAATCATTCAAAGCTGGATGCTACATTTTAGAATCATGTCGCTCCCACTATTTAGCGAGGCAAAATCTAAATTTGCAAGCTTAATACAATTGTTTTGGTTGAGAAAACACAATATGGATATGTTCGGTTTAATGAGTCTTGACCATGAGATTTATATCAACAAAGCAACATATGACCAAATAGTAAACAAAGCGATACAAGGGGAAGAAAACGGCCTAAATGAACAAATAGCATTTGGTTTGCAACTTCAACAAATACAATTAGGAAGGTTAAAGGATTTGTTCAGGTCGTATTTCCGCAATCAAATTGATTTTGAGAAATTGAATCCCCGCCAAAAAAACATCATGAACTATGTTTTTGAAAGAGGCTACAAATTAAAAGAAATTGATGACAGCATCTTGAACAAGAGACAAAAACTCATTATGTATATCATACAACACAGGGGTTTTATCTCTACAAAAGAACTTGTTAATGAATTTGATTGCAATAGAAAAACCATTCAACGTGATTTCCAATTGTTATTAGATTTAAACTTAGTAAAGTCTATTGGTGCAGGTGCTGGCTTAAGGTACAGCATCAACCTCCATGAAAACGGAAATCCGCAGCTGGAAAAATACCAAGCGGATTTCGTTCATCAAAATTCTTTGGATACAGTTATTGAAAACGAAGAACTATAACTCGTCTTCGTTGTAAAAGTAATCCTCGTTGGTTGGGTAATCTGGCCAAATCTCATCAATGGTCTCAAAAGGTTCGCCATCATCTTCTAACTCCTGCAGGTTTTCAATAACTTCCAAAGGCGCACCCGAACGAATAGCATAATCTATCAATTCATCTTTTGTTGCAGGCCATGGTGCATCGTCAAGGTAGGAAGCAAGTTCTAATGTCCAATACATAGTAATTCTAATTAATTTTGACGCGAATTTATAAAAAGCTTCGACTTATTAAGTAAGTTTTTAAAATTCTTTGTGATTTTAACAAAACTTATTGACTATCAATTGATTCATTTAGTTTTTTTCTGTCAGTTTTTCCATTTTCCGTTAATGGAATAGCATTTATCACTCTGAATTGTCGAGGAACTTCATTTTTAAAATCAAGATTTTGCAATTTTATCACAATATCTTGAAACTGCAATTCATTGAATTCTTCCTCCAAAACTAAAATTACTTGCTCACCAAAAACTGGGTGCAAAATGCTACTGATGGCAAAATGTTTTTTAATTGGAAGTGGAACCATATAAGAAATTACTGCCTCAATGGCTTCAGGATTTACCTTAATTCCACCAGAATTAATGATAAAGTCTGTTCTGCCCAAAAGTTTAAATTGCCCATTATCTATTACCACTGCCATATCATGAGTCACCAATTCTTTTTCCAAAATAGGACTCGAAATACAAATACACAAATCCTTGTTTATCCTTATTTGATGTGGCGTTATAGCCCTAAAACCAAGGTCAGTATTTATCTCTTTCAATGCAATGTGGCTTAAAGTTTCAGTCATCCCGTAAGTATGGTAAGTTTTATTGTTTTGCCCCACCAATACTTGAACCAAACTTTCAGGTATGGTTGTTCCTCCAATTAAAACATTCTTTATCTTTTGGTACTTATTTTTTGAAAAGGATGAATGCAATAATTGCATTGGAACAAAAGATGCAAAGGTATATGGATGGTCTTCATCCATTTTTGCAAAAATAGCCCACTGTGGCTCCATAATGGTTATTGGACAATCTAATATCAGTGCCCTCACCAACATCATCGCTCCACCAACAAATTTTGCATTTAAACACATCAAAATATGTTCATTTGAATTTAAATTTAAGGCAGCAATGGTTGATTTAGCACTAATCTCTAGTTGCCATTTTTCAAAACTAAACGCCTTTGGGGCACCTGTACTTCCTGAGCTGTAAAAAACAAAAGGCTTTTCATGAATCCAACATGCTATAACTAACTTCACCTGATTTACCCAGTCCAATTCAGAAGAAATTTTTATAAAGTCGTTTGCAGTGTATGCTTGCCTTTGATAGTAAATGCAAAACCCCATTTGACAAAGGTATATAAAAAAAAAGTCTGCCTACAATTATTGCAAGCAGACTTTCAATATCATTTTTATAATTATTGTTGAATCAATATTTTTCTATTTAACACTTCATTATTCACGTGGATAGCTATGAAATAAATTCCGCTATTCAAAGTTGGTAAAGTAAATGCTTCCTCAAAAACCCCCATCGAAAAATTACCGTCGTTCAAGGTGGAAATTTCTTTTCCTGTAATGTCAATTAAAGTGATACGCACTTTTCCAGACTTTTTTAAATCAAATCCTATGTTTAAACTGTGAGATGCTGGATTTGGATATAGACTTAAGTGAGTCAATGCCTTGTTTTCATTTACGCCAGAGGCTACCTTTTCGTTCACAGTTACCAAAGTTTTCCTAACTGTATTTCTGTTATTTGCAAAAGCTCCATAAAATCCAACTGGGCCACTACCTTTTACAGGTGCCACCCATGTGAATGTCCAAACTGCTGTGGCGGCAGAAATAGCAGAGGTATGAGTAATATATCCAGCTCCTGTAACTTGATTTCCAGCTCCAGCAGTTAATGTACCCATAATTGTTCCATCGGTTTTTTGTGGACTAACACACAATCCCTTTTTGCCACTTCCATCTACTGTAACAGTTATGGTATAGCTGTTACCTGGCGTATAACCTTCTGCAGGTATGTTGGAGGTGATAATTCCTGTGGCATCTGTAGGCCCTCCGCTGTGGCATCCAGATGTAACGCAAGTTTTTCCACCGTCACCAGGTGAACCAGTTCTGCCATCAGATGGCGCACCTGTTGGATAAGATTGAATGGTTGGTAAACTGATACCAATAATTGCAAAAATTACAATTGAATAAAGTAGTTTTCTTTTCATAAATGAGTTTTAATTTATTAGAACAATAAACTATAAGACAATAATAAATACAAAAGGTTGTATTACATATTAGCTTAAAATTATTTTACATTTAACCAAGGTATAGGGTTCTGAAAAACTCTCTGCTTCCAGAGCTCAAAATGCATTTTACTTATGCCTTCCTCGGAATTGAAAGCCACTTGCCCA
Organism: Bacteroidia bacterium; assembly: GCA_044377255.1. Taxonomy (GTDB): domain Bacteria; phylum Bacteroidota; class Bacteroidia; order UKL13-3; family UKL13-3; genus B1. Next base: position 1,366 of record JBILJL010000013.1, on the reverse strand, counting down.
ATCACCTCATTTCTTTCACAAACCTGACCAATTTTCACATTCACAGTTGCTAACCTTGCATACACAGTATAATATTCGCCATGATTCATCAATATTACCTTATCCAAACCAGGTATTGGAAAAATGGCCTTTACAACTCCTTTGTGAATACATTTTACTTCTGCATTTTCCTTGGTAACAATGTCTATCCCATTGTTTGTGGTATTAACCCCTCGTAAAGTTGGATGAGGGTGATCTCCAAAGGATTGGCTAATCCTACCAGAAACAGGCCAAGGCAATCTGCCCTTATTGGCTGCAAAATCATCACTTAACTTTAAATCTATTGCAGATAAATAGCTATTGGAGGTTTTTGGCGAAGCCGATTTTCCTTTATTTAGCACTAATTCCTTTCTCTTTTTTTCCTCCAACCTCTTGGCTTCATCAATTTGAAGCGCAATTAAATTATCAATTGATTTATTGAGTTTTTTAGCTGCTTTTTCTTGCTCAGCAATTTTTTCATTCAATCCTTTAACTGTTTGCTGAACCTTGGTCAACACCACACTTTCTTCTTGCTTATCTTGAATGAGTTCATTCTTTTCAACCTCTTTTAATTGGATCAAACCAACCTTTTCTTGTTTAATGTATATGATAGCTTGCAAAGCTTTGATCATTTCCTTTTGTGTATTTAAAATAATTTGAGCTTGCTGTTTCCTGTAATTTCCATAATTATTCAAATACTTCAATCGTTTGTATGCTTGGTTCATATTTTTTGAATCAAAAATAAAAAAAAAGGACTGGTAAACATTTCGCTTTTTGTAGGCTGCTGCAATGTAATCTCCATAGTCTTGCTTCAAATTAGCTAAATCAACCTTTAATGATTCAATTACCTCTTTTTGATTGGCAATTTCAATACTTATCTCAAATGTTTCCTGAGAAACGTGGTCAATAATTTTTTCTCGAGTTACAATTTGAGTGCCTATAATTTGAAGCTCCTTCAGCGATTGATTTTCCTGGGTTTTTGCTTTTTGAAGCTCCTTCTTGGTTTGTTGAATTTGAAGTTGAAGTTCTTTGCGTTGCTTCTCTAATTCCTTTCTCTTATTTGAGATATTTTGGGCATGGCTGTTTGAACCAATCAATAAAACAACGATGAGTAAACTAAAATACTTGAACTTTATATGATTTAGGTACAACAAATTGCGGGTCTTTTTTAATACTGCCTGCGAAGTTGCTACTTGAAAACTTACATGCCACATTTTTTTCTGCCAGAATGTTGATTAATATGCTGTGAGGGTAGTTAATTCCATCCACTTCTTTAAAATCGCTGTAGTTAACTTGCATTTCCTGGGTTTTTCCTTGTTCAGATAACACTACACTTTGAGTAAAAAAT
>JBILJL010000210.1:0-4503 GCA_044377255.1 Bacteroidia bacterium | reverse complement strand
TCACGATCCAAAGCATCTTTACACATTAATTCGCCTAGCTCCAAGAAATCAGCCACTCTTCCAGCTTTTTCTAATTCAGAGTTCATTTCATTTGCAGCACCTGGAATGCGAACTGAACTCCAAAATTCTGCTCTTAATTGTTGAACATCACTAATGGCTTTTTTCAATCCTTCAGCATTTCTGGCCATTCCACATTGGTTCCAGATAATTAAACCCAAACGTTTGTGGAAATAATCCACTGATTTGGTTCCTTTTATTGCTATTAGTTGATCAATGGTAGCTTTTACTTTATTTTCTGCTTCTTCAAAAGCTGGATGATCTGTAGGAATAGCTTTTGTCATGATTTCTTTGCTCAAATAAGCACCTATGGTGTAAGGAATCACAAAGTATCCATCAGCTAAACCTTGCATCAAAGCAGATGCTCCCAACCTATTTGCACCATGGTCAGAGAAATTGGCTTCACCCAAAGCATACAATCCTGGAATATTTGTCATTAGGTTATAATCTACCCATAAACCACCCATTGTATAATGAACAGCGGGGTAAATCATCATAGGTTGCTCATAAGGATTTACGCCAGTAATTTGTTGGTACATATCAAATAAGTTGCCATATTTTTCTTTAACCACTGCTTTACCCATCTCTACAACTTGGGCATCAGTTGGGTTGTGCATGTTTTTCTTGGTTGCCTCCATTTTACCATAACGTATGGTATTAAAGGCAAAATCTAAATATACAGCTTCCCCAGTTTTATTTACGCCAAAGCCAGCATCACATCTTTCTTTAGCTGCTCTACTGGCCACATCTCTAGGCACTAAATTACCAAAAGCAGGGTATCTTCTTTCTAAATAGTAATCTCTGTCTTCTTCTTTAATATCATTCGGTTTGATCCTATTTTCGCGCAGGGCCAAGGCATCTTCCTTCTTCATAGGAACCCATATTCTTCCATCATTACGCAGTGATTCACTCATCAAAGTTAGTTTTGATTGGTGATCACCAGAAACTGGAATACAAGTAGGGTGGATTTGAGTAAAGCAAGGGTTGGCAAACATGGCACCTTTTTTATGCGCTTTCCAAGCCGCAGTTACGTTTGATCCCATGGCATTGGTAGATAAATAAAACACATTACCATAACCACCAGTGCACAATAATACCGCGTGTCCGAAATGACGTTCTAATTTACCTGTGGTTAAATCACGTGCAATAATACCACGGCAAACACCGTCAATATTCACCACATCTTGCATCTCGTGGCGGGCATACATTTTTACATTACCCATTCCAACTTGTCGCTGTAAGCCACTGTAGGCTCCTAATAATAATTGCTGACCAGTTTGTCCGGCTGCGTAAAAGGTACGTTGCACTTGCGTTCCACCAAATGAGCGGTTAGATAATAAGCCACCATACTCGCGCGCAAAAGGAACTCCAGAAGCCACACATTGATCAATGATGTTCGAACTCACAGAGGCCAAACGGTATACATTGGCTTCACGTGAACGATAATCTCCTCCTTTGATGGTATCGTAAAATAAACGATAGGTAGAGTCACCATCATTTTGGTAATTTTTTGCTGCATTGATACCACCTTGAGCTGCAATACTATGTGCCCTACGAGCAGAATCTTGAAAACAAAATACTTTAACTTTATATCCTAACTCCGACAATGAAGCCGCGGCAGACGCACCTGCTAGTCCTGATCCTATAATAAGGATTTCTAAACTACGCTTGTTCGAAGGATTTACCAATGGAACAGAAGATTGATACTTGGTCCATTTTTGTTCTAAATTTCCTTCAGGAATTTTTGAATCTAATTTCGATGTCATATCTATTGATTTGAAATGATTATTTAAAGAAGAAATACAATGGCATGGCAGCAAAACCTGCAGGAATAAACACTGAGAAGAACCATATGCCTATAAATTTAATTAATCCATTGTATTTGCTGTGATTGATACCCAACGATTGAAAAGCACTTTGAAAACCATGGTACAAATGAAATGCTACTGCAAACATGCACAATACATATAAGGCAACTAACCACCACTCTTTAAATTCTGTGGCAACTTCTTTGTACAAATCTTTCACTACTACTACTCTGTACTGACCAGTTTCATTAGAGGTCATGCCTTCTTCAATTTTATTGAATTGGGTGTATTCCGCACTCATAGGTTCAGCCTTAACCTCGCCTGTTGCCATATTGGTGAAATAAGAAGTATAGCCTACTTCATGCCCAAACTTATATTCAAACCAAAAATTCTTCATGTGAACTACAATGAATACCAAAATAATGGTTCCCAAAATTCCCATGCTGCGGCTAGTCCAATGACTATTTGCCGCACCATTTTGCACAGCATATTTAACCGGACGAGCTTTGTTGTTTTTGTAAACCAACGAAATTCCTTTAAATGCGTGGTATAAAATACTTGCATACAATAAATAAGAAACAACCTTAATTAATGGAAAGGTAGTCATGAATACCGCATAGGTATTAAAAGCTAAGCCAAAATCATTTTTGAATAATTGCAAGTTCCCAATCATGTGTATAACCAAGAAGCTGCATAAAAATAATCCAGTAAGGGCCATAATAAACTTTTGGCCTATGGAAGATGAAAACATTTTAGTAACCCAATTCATTCTTATTGTTTTTTAATTTGTGTGCAAATTTATAGTTCTCTTTAGTTTGTTGTTGGCAAAAATGTAACATTTATGCACATTTCATCGTATTTATACTAGGTCTAAATAAGATATACATTCTTCTTTTACTAGTAACATCCCATTTTTAAATTTTGTTTACTTCTGGCACTCAAGAGTAAGAATTTTACAAAACAAGCAGAAATATTTTTCAATAAGATAATTGATGTTAAACTAATGTACTGAAAAATAATTATTTACACTGTTTTACATTGGGTTCAAACCCTAAAATAAAACTTTTTACTTTATTTGTACTAATGATTAAAATTTAGATTATGAATAAAATTAAAATTGTTTTTGCTCTTTTATGCTTGGTATTTGCATTGAACACTAAAGCTCAATCACCATCAGCAGGTGAAGCCATTATTGGTGTTTGGGAATCTGGTAGCGGAAAGGCACGTATCAATATTATTAAATCTGGTAATTTCTTTTATGGTAGAATTGTATGGCTCAAAGAACCAAACGACCCTTTAACAGGAAAACCAAAATTGGATAAAAATAATCCTGAGGAAGCCAAAAGAAGCACACCTTTGCTAGGTTACCGAATGCTAAGTGGCTTCGAATTCAAAGGAGAAAACCTCTGGGAAGATGGAACAATTTACGATCCAGAAAGTGGCAGTACTTATAATTGTAAAATCAACTTAGAGAATAACAACACCATGAATATCCGTGGTTTTATAGGTATAGCTGCTTTTGGCAGAACGGATGTTTGGAAGCGCTTAGAAACTAAAAAGAAATAATTCCAGCCTTTGTTTTTTATGGACTAACTAAGTTGATGCCAATTTGGAAATAAATTGGATTGGTTAATGTGTTTTCCATGTAGTAAGGTTTGTCTGAACCAATCAATCTTAAAATATCGCCTTGGTCTATATTGAAGTTATAATTCAATCTATAGCCAACCTGTGCGCTCACCCAAATAAAATCTGTAATGGCTTTTTCAAAGGTAATACGAGGTCTGATTTCAGATCTGCGTAATTCCAAATCGTTGTAGGCAGCATTATAATTTGCGCCACTGGTGCGATTTAACATGGTATAGCTATTTCCTTCCAATTCATACCCAAAAAATAGCAAGGTTCTTGGGTTAAAGGTTCTTCTAACGGCAAATCTAGATGGAAAAACGGCTTCAATTCCCCATTTACGGTTTTGAAAAGTATGATTGAATAAAATGAGTGGCAAATATCCTTTTGCCCCTGGTCTGTAGCTATGCGAAAATCCAATGGCAAACATGGAGTAATCATTGCGTTTCCAACCATAAAATCCAGCAGCAGTTAATTTTGGCTTTAACAAATATTCACCAATTTTATCATCGCTTAGGTTGTAATCTCCATTGGCATCGGCCGAACCAAAAAATAAAATAAAGTTCTTTTCATTGAGTGGTTTAAAGATGGTGGTGTTTAAGCCAATGGTAGTTAATCCGTGGTGTGTTAAATTATGAGCCACATAGTTTGCAGCTGTATGCGACCCCATACTGTAACCATTTCTCCAATAGGTTCCACCCAAGTTAATCAGCCATTTGGTATTCGATAATACTGGAACATTGGCTACTAGCCTTAATCCGCCAGAAGAGTTGATTTTTGCATTTCCATCTTTGATATAAGTCGTCCCATCAGCAAATGGATCGGTGTTGGTAAAATCGTGCGCACCTTGATAATCGTAGGCTACAGTAATTAACTTATTTGGACTTAAGCCCAATACCTTAGAGGTACAATAACGTTTGGCGCCATCTGCCATACCCATATCTGCAAATTGGCTAAAATCAATTTGCTCTTCTTGTAATGAATCTTTTTGGGCAGAAACCTCTTTAAAACAGTA
>JBILJL010000380.1:0-4525 GCA_044377255.1 Bacteroidia bacterium | reverse complement strand
GAATACATTTTAATTAATTTCTTAAGAATGCTTTAAGAATTCCTTAACCTACTAACAGGTTATTGCGTATGGTTAAAACTAAATAAAATCAACACATGACGAATGCATTTTTACTAGCAAAAAAAATTACAACAAAACGCCAAAAGTTTAAAATTTTTAAACTGCTGTGCATTTTTTGCTTGGTTTTTGGGATTGGGGTGAGTGGGGTTAGGGGGCAGATTTATTTTCATAATTTTGGAACTACCAGTATAACCACAAAACCATACACTGGTGCACCCAATACCTTTGCATCCAACCTCTCTAATTCTTCATGGACAACAAGTGCCGCTAGTTGGTCTGCATCTTCTGGAAATGGCGGAGGTACAAGTATGAGTTTGTCTTTAGCAAATTCATCTGGTACTCCAACTTATACATTAACTTTTGATGTCGCATCTGGATTTCAAGTTGATATTACCCATTATAATTTTTGGAGAGTTAGAAGTACCACGGGTGCTCAAAATTGGGCAATGACGATTAACGGAACCTCAGTTGGTTCAGGCACTGTTCCAACAACTGGCGCAGCTTTGGGTTCAACAGCAGTAAGTGCGGCCAGAAATGGTCTAACAGGAACAATTACGGTAATTTTAACAATGTCGGGGGCATCTGGTACTGGAACATTTAGATTAGATGATTTTACTTTAACTGGAAATGTAACATCTGTTGGTGGTCCAAATATCACTCAAGTAGGAACATTAAATTCATTTATAACTTCTGCAGTAAGCACTCCATCTGCTGAACAAACTTTTACAGTTGCTGGAGCAACATTAATTGATGACATCGTAGTAACCCCTCCAACAGGATATCAAGTTTCAACAACTTCAGGTTCAGGTTTTGGCTCATCAGTAACATTATCACAATCTGGTGGTACAGTATCTACAACAACAATATATACACGATTTAACCCAACTACATTAGCTGATCAAGTAGGCGGGAACATAACTATAACTAGTACTGGAGCAACCACACAAAATGTGGCAGTTAGCGGTGAAGTAACCAACCTTAGTTCTGGTGCCATTGCGTTTATTGCCTTTCAAGGTGTCACTACTGATTTATATAGAATTGTGGCCTTAAACGATATTCCAAATAATACTAGGATTTGGTTTACAGATAGAGCTTGGGACGGTAATGGAGGAACATTATCTTTTACCACTGGAGAAGGTAATAATGTTTGGACAAATACAACAGGAAGTGCCATTGTTGCAGGATCAGTTATTCAATTTGATGCTACGGGTGCCGCAACTTTGGGAACAGGAGGTTTAAATTCTGGTTTGGGTTCGGCTGGAGAGCAATTATTTGCTTATCAAGGAACATTAACAAATCCAACATTTGTTGCAGGATTTACTTCTGGAACTACAATTTCAACTGGTGTTCCAACCGCTTCAGGAACAGACACATGGGTTCCAGCAGGATTAAATAATGGAACAAACTTTGTTGCTTTGGGTGGTATCACTTTTGGTTCATCCTATGTAACAGCAGCAACTCACAATAGAAGTTTGTCTGATATGAGAAGTCATATCCATAATATAGCCAATTTAACAACAGGAAATACATCTACTACCACCAACGGAAGTTGGCCTACCTATATTTTTAATATAATTGCTGAAGAACCAACTACCCAACCAAGTTTTTCGGCAGCAACATCAGTTGGCAACAACCAAATGACATTGAATTTTAGTGGTGGAAATGGGACTAGTTATATGGTGGTAATGCGAGAAGCATCAGCTGTAACAGCTACTCCAACTGATGCAACTAACTATAGTACCGTTTCAGGTTCTGTAAATTTTAGTACAGCTACCGAATTAAGTGCCGGACAAAGAATTGTTTATAATGGAACAACTTCAACTGGAACTGTTACAGTCACTAATTTATCAGCAGGTACTACTTACCATTATGCTATATATGCATATAATGGAACAACTACAACTGCTAATTTTTACTTAACCACACCAGGAATAGGTAACCAATTAACTACAGGTAGTGCAAATTCAAATGTATCTGATATTATCATTCATTCATCATTTACGGAACCAACTAATATTGATTACGCTTCAACACAAGAAAACACCGACCTAACAAACGGTAACTCAATTGAGGTTGCAAGATTTACGCTAAGAGATGGCGGAGCAACAACTGATGCGGATGCTAATAGCACTATTTTAAACGCTATTACTTTTACAATTACCAACCACACAAACTTAAGGAGGTTGGCTTTATACGATGGTTCAACAGAATTAAGCGAAGTTGCAATTGGTTCAGTAACAGCTACCTTTTTAAGTTTAACACTTGCTGCAGGTGATAATTCAACAAAAGATTTTAGTTTGAGGGCAAGTTTTGCTGGAACAATTACTGATAATTCACAGTTTTTATTTACAGTAACAAGTGCAACTGCTAGTATTGCAGGATCTACTTTTGCTGCTGCAGATGCAGGTGCTGCTGTAACATCAACAACAGGAGATAGAAATAAGATTGAAGTAACTGCTACCTTATTAGCTTTTGTTCAACAAACAAATAATGTTGCAACCAATACGGCAATGTTACCAGCGCCTACTTTAAGTGCTAACGATGCATTGGGAAATAGAGATTTAGATTATGTAACAGATATGACCGCTTCCACTACCGGAACCTTTGGATCATCCACCAATCCTATAACTCCTATTGCAGGTTTAGGTACTTTTAGTAATTTACAATTTTCGGCAGCGGCAACAGGACGAACAATTGCTATAAGTTCTGGTACATTGACTTCAAGTGGAAATAGCAATACTTTTGATGTAACCACCCTTCCTACATCTATATTTACTGAAAATATGGGTACAGCACCAAGTACAACTGCCATAGCCTCCTATACTTTTCAGAATTCACCTATATTCACCTATACAAATGGAGGAGTTACAAATTCTGCTGATGTAAGAAGTACAAGTGCTTCTAGCGGCTATACTGGTTCTTCTGGAACTGGAAACGTATTTTTCTCAAGTTCTTCTGGGAACTATGGTTTTGCCATAGAGAACATCAATGCTTCAAGTTATACAAATTTGGAAGTCCGTTTTGCATATAGAAAAGCAAGTGGATCTGCTTTACCTAGCTTAACTCTCGATTATTGGAATGGATCTAGTTATGTAAATGTGCCCTTTACTTTCAATGAGGTAGCAAGCGCCACAACTGGATGGTATTTGGTAAATTGGATTTCTTTGCCTGCTGGAGCTCAAATCTCAACATTAAGACTACGTTGGGTAAAAGCAGGCAGTGTAGAAGTAAGATTGGATGATATTAGCTTTAGAGGTATAATTAGTACATCTCCGCTAATCTTGGTCTCCCAAGCTAGCATAGGCGGTTTCTCACAAACTTCTTCAACTCCAAGTGCAGAGCAATCATATACTGTTTCTGGAGATAACTTAACAGCAAGCGTTAGCATAGTTCCACCAACAGGTTTTGAAATTTCTACTACAACTGGTGGAAGCTTTTCTGCCACAAACCCAATTGTTTTAACTCAATCAGGAGGTGATCTGGTAGGTGAGCCTGTTACTATTTATGTTCGTCAAAGTTCAAGTACATTGGGATCAATTTCTGGAAATATAACACATACCAGTACTGGTGCTTCCAATGTTAATACTGGATTATCAGGCACAAGAACTGGTACTTATTATTCTAAAGCAACAGGTAACTTAGACGACCTTTCGAATTGGGGATTAAATACAGATGGAACAGGTTCTGCGCCCTCTAATTTCACTTCAGACGGTGCTATTTATGAAATAAGAAATAGGGCAACTGCTAGCATTGGTGCCAATTGGGTGGTATCTGGCGCTGCTTCTAAAGTAGTAATAGGCGATGGTACCAATGCCATAGACTTTTCTATTCCAACTGGTTTCACATTAACTGGAACAATTGATGTAAGCAATGCAGCTGAATTAACAATTGAAAACACAACTGTACCTACATTTGGTGCATTTGCTACTAATAGTTCTTTGGAGTATAACAATGTTGCCATAACTTTATCTTCAGCTATTACTTATAGAAACTTAAAATTATCTGGAACAGGAATAAAAACTTTCCCAGGAGGAACCACCACTATTGCTGGAAATTTAATTTTAGACAATTGTACTTTGGCTGATGGAGATCCCACTTTCAGCAATATTTTATTGGCAGGTAATTTGACTTATATTGGTTCAGTAACTCCGCCTTCTGACGCCCGATCTATAACTCTGCAAACTAATGGTGCCGCGGCTGGTACACAAACATTTACTGGTGCTGGAAATACTTTACGTTGGTTTAGAATTGTTACTACAACTGCAAATACCATCCTACTTTCTACTTCTGGTGGTTCATCAAATATATATGCAGGAAACACAAACGGAGGAGGGCTAACTTTAGTGGACGGCTCAGTATTGAACATGAATGGAAATGATTTTCGATTGTTTAATAATACTGTAGGTGGAACCCCAGCATTTATTATGACAACAGGAACAATCTCTACAACCTCAGCCACTGATTT
>JBILJL010000209.1:0-4526 GCA_044377255.1 Bacteroidia bacterium | reverse complement strand
AAACGTCTTGCGCACGAAAATCTTCATCGAAATAAAAATTCTCATTGTATTTATTACTCAAGAACATGGTATCTAAAGAACCTTCTAAGAATTTGTTTCTTTCTAAACCTGACAACTTTAAAATAGGAGCAAAAGCACGCGCTTCAAAATCTCTGCGTCTGCTTTGAATAAATCCACCCACTTTAGCTTCTGTTTTTACTTTCTTTCCTGAGGCAAATTCCAACCCTCTTGATAAATCTATTCCAGCACTTTGAATTACCTCATTTAAGCTTGAATAAAACCTTCCCATTTGAGTAATGTCTGGATTACTATTGGTGATCTTAGCTGCATATGGGGTATACTCACCAGTTCCAGCATCCATAAGGGTAGAGAAAGTTGAGAATCTCCTAAAATCAGGTATTTGTCTATCAATAATATTGTTATTCAATACCCACTTAACTTTAGTTTTATAGCTAGTTAAATAGTGCTCACCAATTAACTGAGAAGTTAATAACTTACTTTGAGAGAAATTATAATAGGTATTTCTAACCAGTGGCATCTGCTCGCTGGTATAATCATCAAAACCAGACCTTAGGATAGTTTGATCTTCTCCATTGATTGTATAAGCGTTTTTAAAACTAATCTTATGGTTATTACCAATTTTATAACCAAAGTTGGCCATAATTCCCATTAAGGTTTCGTTCTTGGTTATGGTATCTTGGTAACTTCTTGTAATTTGGTTGTCGTTCGCATCAATTGGTCTATTGAATTGATTTCTTTCAACATAAGAATTCTTCATTGAGTTACTGTAACTGGCAGAAATAATAAATCCAAAATGATCTTTTTTTCTCAAAGTATAACTGTTACCTCCGGCCAATTGAAAGGAGTAGTTTAATGGCAATGAACTAATTCTTTGCGTTTTCCAATCGTCGTTGAACTTTTGGCTACTATTAATTTTATCTTCTATGGTCTGACCATTATATGAACCTCTTTCAGGTATTCCACTTGGAAGGGCACGGGTACCATCGTCAACTCCTAACCAATCTGTTTTGCCTCCATTGTAAGTATTACCTTCTTTAAAAGTAGAAATACTATGGTATGAAAAGCCAACTGAAGTTGAAGTAAATTTCTTATCTGGAATATCCTTAGTATTAATGGTAATTAAGCCTCCTGAAAAGTCCCCTGGTAGATCAGGTGTAGCAGATTTGTTGATTACCATATTGTCCAACATATTAGAAGGAATAATATCAAATGAAAATGCTTTTCTATCACTCTCCGAACTTGGCAATGGAGCACCATTGATATAAGCGGTGTTGTATCTGTCGTTTAAGCCTCTTATAATTGCAAATTTATTGTCTTGAATAGAAGCACCACTTACTCTCTTCATTACATCACCGGTTGTGGCATCAGGGGTCTTCTTAATCATATCTGCCGATACTCCATCTGAAATAGAGGTGCTTTTTTTCTGTTGAATTAGCAAAGCGCTTGCTGTTTCCCTTTTCAAATCAGCCTGTATAACAACTTCGTTTAACTCTTTTTGAGATTCTTCAAGGCTAATGGAAACGCTGGTATTCTCTCCAGACTTAACCTCAATGCCTTTCAGCGTTTTCTTTGAATACGAAACATAACTAGCAATTAAATTGTATAAGCCAGGTTTTACATTACCAATTATAAAATTACCTTCATAATCTGTTGCTCCACCAAAGCTTGTACCTTCAATTACAATTGTAACTCCAATAAGCTCTTCCCCCGTTTTCTTGTCAATTACCTTGCCTAAAATCTTACCATTGGTCTGAGCCAATGCAGGCAATGCCATTAAAGCTAAGAAAATGAAAGCCAGCAATGTTTGTATTTTGTCTTTTGATTTCATGTGTATTTTGAAAGTGCGACAAAATTACCTTTGCTTCATTACCCAAATGTTAACTCGATGTTAGAGTTATGTTATTTCAATATTAAGAGAATATTAACAGCATTGAAAATCAAATAAATACAAATTCGTTTTCTGCTACTTGATAATCCCTAACTCCTTACCAATCTTTTTAAAAGCAGCAATGGCTTGATCCAAATGATGACGCTCATGCCCTGCACTTATCTGAACGCGAATTCTTGCCTGCCCTTTTGGAACCACTGGAAAATAGAATCCTACTACATACACTCCTTCCTCTAAAAGTTTAGCAGCAAAATCTTGCGAAAGTTTTGCATCATACAACATCACCGGTACAATTGGGTGCTCACCTGGCTTGATGTCAAAACCCGCTTCGGTCATCTCTTTTCTAAAATATTGTGTACTCTCCCAAAGTTTATCGCGCAGGGCTGTAGTTTCGGTTAGCATATCTAATACTTCTATACTTGCACCTACAATGGCAGGAGCCAGTGTATTCGAAAACAAGTAGGGTCTGCTTCTTTGACGTAAAATATCAATCACCTCTTTGCGGCCACTTGTAAAACCACCCATCGCACCACCTAAAGCTTTTCCTAAGGTTCCAGTAATAATATCAATTTTACCTAGAACGTCTCTGTATTCATGCGTTCCCCTGCCATTTGCACCCATAAATCCACTTGCATGACATTCATCCACCATGATCAATGAATTGTATTTTTCGGCCAAGGCAACAATATGATCCAATTGCGCAATGGTGCCATCCATACTAAACACCCCATCGGTGACAATAATTCTGTTTCTGCAATGCTGAGTAGCTTTTAGTTTCTCTTCCAAATCTGTCATGTTATTGTGCTCATAACGGTGACGTTCAGCTTTGCACAAGCGAACACCATCAATGATACTTGCATGGTTCAAGGCATCACTGATAATGGCATCTTGTTCATTAAACAATGGCTCAAACACACCACCATTTGCATCAAATGCTGCTGCATAGAGTATGGTGTCTTCCGTTCCTAAAAAAGAGGCTAATTTACTTTCTAGAGTTTTATGTATATCCTGGGTTCCACAAATGAAACGAACAGAGCTGAGGCCATAACCATGGGTATCAATGGTTTTTTTAGCTGCTTCAAGAACTCTAGGGTGAGATGATAGCCCTAAATAGTTATTGGCACAAAAGACCAAGACCTTTTTACCATTTTGCATGGTTACCTCAGCTCCTTGCGGAGAGGCTATGATGCGCTCGCTTTTAAATAAACCTGCTGATTCAATTTCGCTGAGTTCAGCTTGCAGTTGTTGCTGTAATTGTCCGTACATAATGCTCAAATTTTGTACGAAATTATACAAATTCTATTGCAAGTAGCGAGAATATTAAAATTAGCAGCTATTCCTCCACTAAAAACTTTGCAACGTATTGATTTCCTTTGGCATCAACACTTCTGATCATATAAAATCCTGGTTTAAATTGGTTCAAACCGATACTTGTTTCATAAGCATTCATGGTGCCACTTGTAATTGTATTGCCTAAAATATCAAAAATCACATAAGGCATTTCTTGCATGTTTTTATCTGTGCGAATGGTTAAATTGGTTCGAGCCGGATTTGGATACAATACCCAATTGCTTGCTTGATTAACTTGTGTTTGAAGCCCACTAATAACACCTTTAATTTCTGTAGTATACAACCTCACCCCACCTCGCGAGTTTCCAATCATTAACTCTGGTTTATTGTCGCCATCCAAATCAAAAGTAGTAGCAGAAGTTTTTGGTCCGAACGACAAATTACTTGGCGATACTCCTGCCCCATCCGAATATATATTCTCCACCTCATCACAAACTCTGCTAGCACTTGCCTCAAAATTTCTGTATAAAAATACCCTGCCCAAATCACAACCTATCAATACTTCGTATTTGCCATCTTTGTCTAAATCGCAAACATGTGGGACAGAATAGCCATCAAAATAATAGGGAACACCACCACTCATGATTTTTTCGGCCACAGTAATTTTTCCTATTGAATCAATACTTGGTGCTGAGGTAAAATTTGGCGCTGTTGTGGTTCCAGCATTTTCAAAATAAGCCAAAGTGCCATTTTTACGACCCATTACAATATCCAATTTGCCATCTTTGTTTAAATCTACCAATTGAGGAGCAGCACTTGTTCCGCCAAAAATGGTGAAGTAATCGTTGCTCTGCTTGTTAAATGTTATGTTGGCTCCAACAGTTGTATTTTGGAAATAATGCATTTTGCCATTTAAATCGCCAATCAATAAATCGGGTTTATTATCACCGTTTAAATCACCAAAAGTTGGCACCATTCTTTGAATTTTTGGAGTACCACCATTGATATTTAAAAAATTGGAATCGCTTAAAACAAAATTTGCTTTGGTGGCGCTTCCTATGTTCTTAAACAAGTAAAGCTTATCGCTGCTATTGAAGGTTTGAGTGTATTCTCCTTGTGTAGATATAACCAAGTCTTGATCTCCATCTGCATCAATATCTACTAAAACAGGAATACTTCCTCCACCTAAATCGAGCATTTGTGAAACCAAAAAGCTATTGTTTTGAAAAGTAAATTTAGGAATAGTTGCTGTGCCTGTGTTCTTATAATACATCACCTGATCTTTGTTCTTGGCTGCAGCTTCTGCATTAGGGGCAACCAACATGTC
>JBILJL010000012.1:0-18633 GCA_044377255.1 Bacteroidia bacterium | reverse complement strand
GCAGGAACTTGTTTGTGGTGTTAAAACTGCAACCTTTTTCAGTTTTCAAATACAGACCAAATTCAGTAACCATGTAATGATCGATGGATTTAATCGGCACATCGCTGGCTTTGTACTTGATTTTAAGGAAATTTGAGAAATGATTTTTAGCAGCATTGTACTTTTGGCAAGTAGCGTAGGTACTTTCCTTTCCGATTAATTTGCGAAGTCCCTCAATGTGGTCTTCCCAAATTTCAATAATCATTTTGGCTTTTGCTGTGTTTACTCCGAGAACCGCATCACGCAAAAGTTGCGGAGTAACGGTATCGTACATGGTAATAAGCTCGCTGTATTTTTGGCGAGTTCGGGTGATCACGGAATCAATGTAATCATTGAATTCACGTGCTTCGTGAGAGCGACCAATTACTTTGGCGCGTTTAGAATCCCAGTCTTTGGGCTGAATACTTCGCTGGAGCTGTAAAACTACACGTTCTCCATTGATGTTGATTTTCATGAGAACGGGAACTTCACCGTTCTTTTTTGCTTTTGTTCTGCTGATGTAAACAACCAGCGAGAAGTTTGATTTTTGACTTGACGACATTTGGCACTAATTTTTTACGTTGTGCCCCCCTTTAAATGTTTTACAAATGTACGTTTCCAAAGAGGAAAATAGTCGCCTAACTCATTGTTATTCAGTCTTATTATGTCTATTAGCGTCTACTTGCTTGGTTTCTTTTTTGGCTTCTAAAAAAAGAAACCCGCTAAGAAACCAAAAGTATAGACAAACCTAGACTTTTTTAGAATTTGAAGAACATAAAAAAAGCGTGCAAAACCTTGATTTTACACGCTTTTAGACTGTTTTAGACAATCTGTCTGCGGAGAGGGGGGGATTCGAACCCCCGGTACCTTGCGGTACACAAACTTTCCAAGCTTGCACGATCGGCCACTCTGACACCTCTCCAATAAAAAACAAAAATAAGAAAAGTGCGGTGTTTGACAAGGATCACTTAAACTAATACCTATTCACTGCTAATTATTGCCTAAATTGCAACTCATTTTTATCTATGACCTTTACAACTAACAGATGGTTTTCTTTTAAAACAAAGCTCAAGTATGGCTTTGTGGCTCTTGCAATAGTAATCCTGCATCCCTTTTCCATAAACGCGCAACATGCATGTGCGCTTGGCAAACAAAAAGCAGTTAGCATCCTAAACAAAGCAAATGCTACCAATGCGCAAATGGACCAAATGGAAAAATATGATGTTGTTTTTCACCACCTAGATTTAAAGGTGGAAAGAAATAGCATTGCCATAGCAGGTAGTGTAAAAACTATCGCAAAATCAAGAGTTGCCGCACTTGATACCATCCTGTTTCAACTTCATGCCAACTTTACTGTCGATTCTATTATTGGTTCAAACCGCAATAAAATTAGCTTTACAAGATTACCTGATATTATTCAATTGGTTTTGCCAAATCCAATTAATTTTGGTGAAACATTTGAGGTGCAGATATACTACCGCGGCATTGCTCCTAGTGGCGCTAGTGCGGCTATTGGTAATGGATTTAGCACTAGAGCCTCCCCTACTTATGGCAATCAAATAACTTGGAGTTTGAGTCAGCCATATAGTGCTTACGAATGGTGGCCATGCAAGCAATCTTTGCAAGACAAAATAGATTCTGTATATATTTCTGTAACCACAGATACATCGAATAAAGTTGGTTCAAACGGTTTGCTCAAAAGTATTACGCCTATGGGCAATGGCAAACACAAATACCATTGGCAATCAAATTACATAATAGACTATTATTTGGTAATGGTTACCGTGGGACAATTCACAGAATACTTAGATTATGCAAAACCAAAACAAATAGCAGATAGCGTTTTGATCCAACATTATATATATAATAACCCTCTTGCATACAGTAACAATGTAAATAGCATTAGGGCAACAAAATCAATGCTTGAAACATTCTCAGAAACTTACGGACTTTACCCATTTTACAAAGAAAAATATGGTCATGTGATGGCACCCTTTAGCGGTGGTATGGAGCACCAAACCATGACGAGTTTGGGTATTTTTAATTTTGGTTTAGTAGCCCACGAATTGGCACACCAGTGGTTTGGAGATAATGTAACTTGTGCTACTTGGAAAGACATTTGGTTAAACGAGGGCTTTGCCACTTATTCTGAATACTTGGCAGCCAAATACCTAACCACCCCCGCAAATGCTTTAGCTGTTATTACTAAAATTCAAAATGATGCCAAGCCTGGAGTTGGCTCTGTGTATTGTGCAGATACCACGAATGTTTCTCGCATTTTTAGTAGCGCCTTAACCTATAACAAAGGCGCTAGTGCTGTTAGAGTTTTACATTATTTATTAGGCGACAGTTTATTTTTAAAAGTTTGTTCAACCTATCAAACAAGGTTTGCCAATGGCAATGCAACCACAAAGGATTTTAATTTATTGGTAAATGAATTGAGCAAGAAAAACTATGATTACTTTTTTAACCAATGGATTTATGGCGCGGGTTGGCCAACATACAATGTAAAGTGGAACCAAATTGCCGATACCCTTTTAGTGTCGGTTTTTCAAAGTAATGCGCAAAGTGCGGGTAATTTGGTTGATTTACCATTGCCATTTTTGATAAAAACCATGCAAGGAGATTCACTTATATTTTTGCAACAAAGTGGTGCAACTGGGTTTTATAAAATTAAAAATACTCGCCAAATTAGCAACCTTGAAATGGATCCAGAAAGCTGGATTTTGAAATCTGCTAATATTTTAAAAGACCCTACTTTAACAGGTATTAATAGTTTGGAAAGCAATGTAAAAATAAAAGTTTTCCCGAACCCAGTTAATGACATATTGAGCATTAAAATACAAACTAAAGGGCAATATTCTGCCACTTTGTATGACCTAAATGGGAAAATTTGCGGAAAATTTGCCTTTATTGATGCAGGAGAAATAAATACCAGTTTACTTCTACAAGGCTTATATTTATTGGTTATTGAAGACCAAACGGGAATGAGTTACCAGCAAAAAATATTGGTTCAGACCAAATAAAAGCTTAATTAATTGATTAATAATGAGAAAAGCCAATTAATTGATTATCTTTGAGCCCTAATTCTAAATTTGAATTAACTAAATATTTTTTTTATGCCAACTGGTTCAGTAAAATTTTTCAACGAAAGCAAAGGCTTTGGTTTTATCAAGAGTGACGATAACGGAAACGAGCTTTTCGTACATGTTACAGACACTATCGACAAAATTCAAGAAAACGACCTTGTTACTTTCGAAATCGGCGAGGGAAAAAAAGGCCCTACAGCTGTTAACGTAAAGTTAAAAAACTAATTCCACTCACTCCAATAATTTTGGAGTTTGATAATAATATTATCCCAAGAGGTTTTTCGTTATTGTCCAACCCTCAATAGTCTGTTACAAACGACCTATTGAGGGTTTTTTTTGCCTTACAAGCAATCTTATTTGACAGAGTTGCACATAATGCCTATTTTCGCCCTAGTATTTACTGGTCTCGTAGTTCAATGGATAGAATAGATGTTTCCTAAACATTTGATAGCAGTTCGATTCTGCTCGAGACTACTTTTTTAAAGTGAAAATGGCCTGTTTGAGAATTCTAATCCCGATACTTTTTACACTTTCAATTTTAAGTTGTAAAAAGCCTTGCCCCAATCCAGAGCCATGGCAATTTGTGCCATTGGACAGCGTATTTAAAGCATTAATAACCAATGAATCATTAGACACCTTAACGTATACTTATAATAGTTTAGACACTGTAAAATTTTATCTAGAATCTCGAACTGAAGGAATATTTAAATATCAGGATAACTTTATAAACGAAAGATGCGGTTATTATGGAGGTCGGTATTGGGGAGAGAAAGTTTCTAATATTTATATTAGTCCTGATTTTGCCTATAAATTAATATTGATTTTTCACCAAGATAAATCCCGGCCAAGAATCGAATGTTACCTTGGTTATGATTCATGGGATTTTGACGTTGACCCAACATGGTTTAGAAATGAGGTAATATTGAATGGTATCACATATAGTAACGCCTATATTATAGATTACTTTGCTATAGATTTGTATAAGGGAATAGTTTCCTTCAAGGCTAAACAAAACATATGGCAGAGAATCTTATAACTCTAATAGCTGTTTTACAAATTTGTTGAGGATTGAATAGTTGTTAGTATAATAAAGCCATCTTTCCAATAAAATCTTTCATCTCTTCTCGAAGCTTTAATGGCTCTAACACTTCAACTTCACTTTTGTATCCTAAAATAAGTGCTGTTAAATCAGGACTATTGTATACTTCCATGCTTACAACGATTTCGTTATCGGTCATAGAAATTAATTCCATAGTTGAATGTAGTTTAGAAGTTTTTAAACGCTGAACGTGAATAGCACCCGTAAACTTTAGTTTAACAATAATTGGATTTTCGTACAAATCATGATAAACACCTAAACTATATTTGAAATAATCATCGGCATTAAAGCTTTCATCAATTACATAAACTGCTTGGTCAAGTATGGTAAGCGATTCAATTTTAGATAAGGCGAAAACACTACTTGATGGCCCACGACTACTATCCGCAGTATAACCTACCATATACCATTGGTTTCGGTACTCTTTTAATATGTATGGAGATATGATTCGCCAATTCGTTAATCTAGCATTATTTGTATAAAGCACACGAATGGCTTTTTTATTTTTGATGGCGTGATAAATCTTTTCAATATATTGATAGCCACTTCCATTATATGATTCGCCAATTTGAATGATTCGCTTTTTCTCCTCATCTTTAATGCCCTCATAAAGATTCCCGACCAACAAACGGTTTACGACATCACTGAACTTATCAAAAAAAGACAAATGCTTCAAGCTAGCAAATGCTTCAAGACCTAAAGCGAGCGTTTCTTTATCTGCCGATTCTGCCCTTGGCTTCCGGTAACCATCATTTGGATCTGCATAACTATACCTGCCCCTTAATTTAATAATCTCAAGACCGTATCTATCCTTTAAATCTCTTATATCAGAATAAATGGTTCGAATATCAACTTTTATACCGTGACCCTCCAATACACTATTGACATGTTTACTAATTTCATCAACAGTATATCCCTTGCGCTTTTTGAGTAACTTATCTATGACATCAAACCTCAATCCTTGATCTTTACTTTTTATTCTTTTTAGCATCATAATTTTTGTTTAAAATAAGCAACATTTCAAATATTCTTCAAATAAAATATAATATAATTATTTTATTATTGATTATCAGTTATTTAATTAATATCATTTCAATTAATACATTTTGAAGTATCATTTCAAAATTATAAATTAATGTTGCTGACACTTTCATCTCAACTATTATGGTTACTAAAGTAAACTCAAAACTTTTAAAAATATTTTCTTCCCAAGATGGCTTGTGGGAGCAATTCATAGAGGAACAACCTATTGAAAATGTGCTATACTACCCTTCTGCTCACGAGGATTTTTTATGTATTGAGCATACCCATTTAAATACCGTTCATAGAAATGGACTAAATGCAGGATTAAGTTACGATACACCAGATTTGTATATTTTTTCTGACTACTACTCGCACCACGAAAAAGCATTCGTTGACGAAGGCGGAGTAAATCTTGGCAACGGTAAAACTGCGGTTATTGAAGATATAACTGAACTTCAAATCAACCCAAATGAATACACCTTTCATTTAAATCCTGCTTACCAAGATTTCACCCCAAACCCGGAATACTTTGGGAAGGCGTTTTACTTCAAAATGGTGTTTCGGTCATTAGGTAATCATGCGAGCACCTACTTTATTCATGGGGTTTATTTATTCGCTGAAAACGTAAATGTTATTAATCAACTATTTTTAAGACATAAGTTACCTCTATCTCACCTTATATGGAAACGCGATGGCACGGCACTTGGTTGTGGAAATGTATCGTTAGAGTTTCTCAATCCGGTTTCTAAGTTATTAAAAACACGTTGGTTTTTTATTTGGAATGAATATCAAGGCGCATATGAATACACTCATTACTATGATTTTGAAAACACTGCTCATTACCCGGAAGAGATAAAACCTTACATCAATAAAAGAATCAGGGTAAACCTTGACCGTGTTGTTGCTTTTAAATGGGATGACACCGATAACGTAAACTTATATTTAGCTAAACGTATCATTTTAACCCAACAATAATTCTATGCCTATACAAGACAATACAAATCCACTTCAAATTGGTGATTTCAACTTACAGCAGGTATTAGACACAAAATTTACCTGGGAAGTCTCAGAAATACAAAACTTAGTTGTTGCTGCCATGCATCCAGAAATTAAACTTAATGATTTCACGAACAACGATCGGTATTTAGCACTTCCGGAATCTATAAAAGAAGTTTGTGCACCTACAAACGGTCAAATCATTTATAAAGAACAAGCTGCAGCTATATATAGTCTATACACAGGTGCTAGCCAAGCTGATTCGTTAACCTGGGTTCAAAACTGGAATAAAAAAGATATAAAGGCCCGTGAAATTGTAAATAGCTTGTTTTTAAATAACATAACATTGGGTGAACTCATTACCAAGTTATCCGCTTACACTACTAGTAACTTTTTTGTAGAGATGCCAACCGAACAAGCTGTAGCAATTTATGATTATTTGAAGAGCAAAAAACCTCTAACACGTGGAGGCTTAGATATTCGCACGCTGAAGGTCGGTAACTTAACCTACGAATACAGAAGGTTGATCGAAAGTCGTATCGAAAATTTTATTGAATATAAAACCTACCAACGCTGTACGGTTTGTGTGGTAACCAAAGCACCGGAACGCTCCAACGATGGTTGCTGGTATTGGGAAGCAGAACGCATGAGCGACCAGAGCATTGTTAGCTTTAGCGTGTGTGAAGATACACATCAAGGCACACCCTATATGTTTAATCATAAACGATGGGATGCTGAAATTTATGAATAAATATTTGGAAGTAAAAATAAAATTCAATATATTTATTTAAAACAAAATGGGGATGTGGCGAAAAAAACGGAAGCTGCAGATTTCGGAAGGTTATATGTGCCTTGCTAAAACAAGGTGCTGTGCAAACAGCGTGGAGGTTCGAATCCTCCCATCCCCACAAACAATATAAACATGAAAAACACAAAACATACAGGAACGCTTATATTAAAGTACCATGGCGAATCATACCATTCACATGAGTTAAGGTTGCCAATTGAAGTAACCTTTAATCCCGAAATGGAATTATCGTTTGATTTTTCATTCCCTGAATCACCTACAAAGGAAAAAGTTGTATTCAAACAAACAGGCAACATCAATTCAAAAGCAGTTATGCAGCCTTATGGTATAGAAATTATTATCCCTAACGACAACACCTTTTTAGTTCAATTTATGATGGTAGAAGACTTCCCCGGTGATGATGATGCAGAAATGTTTACAGCGGTTGCCAAATTTGATGTGCCTTTTACTGCAGATAAAAACCAATATTCTATTTATAACTTCTAAACTTATACTATTATGACATACAAATGGATTGTTACCTTTTGCCTTCCCAACCAGGGCGCAAAAATGTTTAAAGAAACAGTGGAAGCTACCCAATGGGGGTATGCGAAAGCTATGCTGGAAGGCAGATACCAGGGAATCGTAATTAAAAATTATACACCTGTAAAATAACTATTATGCCAAACAGAATATTAACCAACGCAGATTCCTTTAACTCACTTAATATGTGGTTGGATGAAAATTTGCAAAACCCATTCAGGGCTAATTCAGAAAAGCTGCCTGTTGATGATAGCAGCAGAGGTATTTACTTTTGGTTTATGAAACCAGAAGGTTACCGAAGGTTGTCTGCACTAGGATTAAAAATTACAGCCATTATTCCAACTCACAACAAGGTAATTAATGGTGTACCTTATGACCTTGTGTATATAGGAACAGCAGGTGCTAATAGAAAAGAGAACAATACCCTATTCAAAAGATTGAATTGGCATTTATCGGACAAGCATACCGAAAATAGTATCTGCCATGAGGTATTGTCAACCTTAAGACAAACAGTCGGGGCAGCATTATCGAATGATTTAATCCTACCTAATACCATGAACTTGGTTAATGAATACTTTAATTCACATTTTTATGTTTTTGTTTTAAGTTACCCAAGAACCTTACACAATGCGTTAGATATTGATAAGGATGAAAAGAAATTAATATCGGAAATCAAACCTTTATTAAACATCAAAAACAATCCTAACGCACTTAATAATGCAATAAGCAATCCAACTAAAGCACTCATTTTAAGAAGAAAAGCAATTTTAAAACAAACACAAAAGCGCTTAGGTTGCATTAAGAAGGGAGATAATAAAGAAAAGGCCAAGTCGAAAAACTCAAGAAATCTGACAAATACACCACCTCAAAATAATAAACTCAATTCAACGAATAATTGTATTGAGTTTCACGTAAAAAAAGATGAGTCAATTCAAGATACAATCAAAAATATTAAAGGTATTCCAAATCAGGAGTTCACAATTGAATTATTTGAAAAAAATGAACGAAAAAATAAAATTTATGAAAAGAGAAGTGGCACTCGTAAAACAAATATTATTTACAAATACTTTGGGAATACTGATAACAACCAACCGCGTTGGAAAGTGATACAACAAGAAATGTTGGATAAAGGCATTGAAGAAATAACCGTGCGTGTTTGCAGTGATGGACCAAACGAATCGAACGAAGTAGAGCCAAGCAATGAGAAAAGAGGCAGAGGAAGACCAAAGAAGAATGAAACAAACAAAACTGAAGTATTACCGATGAATAAGCCACAAGTTTTAGAAAAGCTTGAAAATCGTAAAAAAGATGAACCTGTTTTATTAATACTTGGCTGCTCTGATTCAAAAGCACGAGGTGGTACCGAAATACAAAACAATTATTTCAACTCGGAATGCCTTAATAATAAAAGAGTTCAAACTATTAATAATTACAATCAATCAATCGCTGCTCATCCAAATAAGTTCAATAAAAATCGAAATGGTAATCCTGTTAATGCAAACTATTTCGGCAATTGTCAAAATGAATATAGGGAGGCGTTAGACCGCTACTGCACAAATAGATCAATATTTTACAAACCAAACCAAATTGCTTTATACAGACAAAAGATTAATGAAGGAAAGCTACATATTCTAATATTATCAGGTTTATATGGCGTTTTAAAATGGGATGATAGAATAATTGATTATCACTATAAATTTAATTCTCTCAATAGTCTCTACAATGCTGATAGTTGCGTATTGGATAATATCCAAAAATATATTGCCGATAATAATATTAAAGGTGAAAATGTCTTTTATTCACTATCCAATAATGGTCGATATCAAGAAATGTTGACAGCCAACATACCGAATAATTGGTCGTTTGTATGGATTAATGGTGGTAGAGGTCACAAAACTGCAAGTTTCCTATTTAATGATTTTTTACCTGCATTATAATTTAAAGTTTACTGTGAGGAAAATAATTTCAGTAATTCTATCTATACTACTCCTCCTCTCCTGCCAAAAGCAAAAGGTGGAGGAAGGTAAATACCCTTGCCTGGATGGCAACTGTGATGCTACTTTTGAAATACCGGGAGATAGTCTTGATGCCAATGGATACCATCATGTTAAATTTAAAGGGTACAGCTATTTTCAGGTAAAGGGAAAAATGGATGAACTGAATAGCGAATATGTAATTAATGGAGTGCCTCTAATTGAAGCAGGGTTTGATAGCGACTACTGGGTATTGTTCGATACCATAGGTTATCGTTATCCAGTTTATTCTTTCTTGGGTTTATATACCGATAAACGCTTTAAAGACCCTATACCAATAGGCGGCAGAACCTACACTATGGTGGAAATAGCACAATTTGCAGGACCCATAAACATTGCGGGTTATCAATTGCCCAAAAAGTTTACAGATTGGGAACAATCTTATGCAAGAACACTTATGGGCACTTATAGCAAATACACCTATACACCCACGCAGAACTTTTTTATTGATGACGAAATGATTGGAGATACCGCAACCTTATTTATGCGTGCCGTATTTAACAACGACATTGGCAGACAAGACATCAAATACTACAGTATGAATGTGGTGTTTGAGTAAGGTAATTTAAACAAATTAAAATGGTAAAAATAGTTAATCCAGTAATTGCAGCCCAAGATAGATTGGCAAATCCAAAGCATATCTTCAAGTCTCTGCTTGCTGAAAATTACAGCATGGAAGGAAGACCCTACATATTGGAGCAATTTGAAAATCAACTCCTAGAGTCTGATATTGCTTTTTATCCGAGCTCGGGTAATGACGTAGCTGATTTAGTTTATTTTAGAGGAAATCAACATTCATCACTCTCTAATATAAAACCAAATATCTTTATTCATTCAGATTATATGTGTAATGCATATTATGCTGAAGAGTTAGATAACCTATTAATTCAACACTCTTTTTCGATAGATGCAAAATTTTGCTACTCAAGTAATAATGACCAAAAGGTTATAAAAATTTACAAACTTAAATTTAAAGACGAAAAACAAGTTTTTTGGCTTGCATTCTTTGGCGAGTATTATAATGAAGAGGTCATTGATTTTATTATAAAACAGAAAATAAAAACAAAAATCATATACTCCTATTGTGATGGAATAACACATGGAATGGGGTTAGGAATAAATGACCTTATCCCTACTATATATCTCCCATTTATTGCCGAAAAGTTAGGCATTGAGCACATCATAACTGAACAAGATGCAAATTGGGTAACTGGGGTGATTTCTGAACGAGATAATTTTAATCTTCATGCTTGGTTAAAAAAAACAAATGAGATAGTACCGAACGAAACAACTCGCTTATTGCTTGAGATTAAAGATACAACAGAGCTTAAAAATAAAATTATTGAAGCACTTACAAAATACGAAGAACATCCGATTGATGAAATTGAACACCCTAAATTAGTTATCAAGAAAATTTCATAACACATGCTTGAAATAAATTTCAAAATTGAAATTCCCTTTCAATTTTCACCCCTAACCTTGCATCATTAAATACTCATAATGTATGAAAGCATCTAATCATAAGTGGCACGGGAGCATCCGATTAAAAGCTAAAAATGTTAATCATTTTGAGGATATACTCAAAAAAGACATATTCAACTTTGGCGAATACGGAGAGCTAAAAGAAACCGTTTTACTTGATACTTGGGGAGACCCGCATTTTGGGGAACTCCGTTTTAAAACTTCGACAAAGTTAGCTGGCTTAGATGAGGTGAGGTACGTTTTTAATTATGGCCACAATAAAACCGATACCGAAACCATTTTCTTTAATTTTGAGGTACAACATGTTTTTATCACTACCGAAAAATGCTATTTGCTTTGCAACACCGATGCTTATGTAAAAGATTTCATCGCTAAAGACGAGGACAGTCATATAGATCCTTATGGCATCAGCATTATTTGTGAGTTTGAAAACGACAACAAACTAGAGCCAATACTTAAGAAATTATGTAGGGCCAACCGTATTCCTCTTTGGGAGAAAAATTTCGGGCAGATAGATGGCTACGAATCACACAGCACCGGAGGCGTATCTGTTAAAGGAAATTTACGTATTCAATACCATCAAACGGTTCGTTACAAATACTATCAGAATAACTATTACTATAGGATAATTGTAAGAACCAATCGTCCTAAATTAAGCATGGAGGTTAATTTAATCATGCAAAATTACTACAGGGATTTCGATATGCTGTTTTACAATCCTATTGGTAAAGATTTGGCCGAACTAAGTACTGAACACCAAGTAAAGGATTATAACAGTTTTATATCAGACGAAACAGATGAAACCGGAACAAGCTTTTTAATTGAACAAACACTAATAATAGGTGCCTACATTTTTATCATGGGTAAAATAAAATTAAAAGGCGTCAAAAACGAATACGATTATTATGAATGCTGTCTTAAATTTAGCGTAACCAATAATAGGCTTGAGCAGTTTTGTTATTCGTTTGACATGAAACCAAGCACATATTGGAATCTTGAACAAATTGACGTAGAAAAACTAATAAATAACTAACCCATGCAACCATTCTTATCGAAATCAGACTTTAAGGTGGCACAGGAGTGTGCAACCAAATTATATTACAAAAAAAATAAGTATCCAAGCTTAAAAGAAAGTAATGAGTATTTAAAGATGTTAGCCGATGGTGGATACATGATTGGGAAAATGGCGCAATTGATTTATCCTGGTGGAATAGAAATAACTGGTAAAACTGATGAATGCATTCAAGCAACCGAAGATTATTTAGCCCAAGACAATTGTGTCCTTTTTGAACCTGCGATATACGTCAATAACAAATTAATTAGAATTGACATTTTAATTAAATCGGGTAACTCATTCGAACTAATTGAAGTAAAATCAAAATCATTTAACAATGATGAGTTGCTATTAGCTCAACAAAAAAACAAAAACTACTTCGATTCAAAATGGACCTCGTATTTGGAAGATATTACCTATCAAAAAATAGTTTTACAAGAGAAATTTCCATCATCAAAAATTGATGCTTATTTATTACTACCAGATCAAGCCAAAACCACTCCAATTGATGGTTTAATAAGATGGTTCCAATTAAAAGAAGTGCAACAAACAGCCACATTCAGGACTGTGAATGTTGATTTTATTGGTAATGTAGAACAATTAAGAGCAGGTCACATATTAAGCAAAGTTGATGTAAATAGTGGAGTACTTAGACTTGAAAATGAGATAAAACAAAAAGTAAATAATACATTTATTCCGGCTGTAGTGGAGAACAAACGCATTAAAACAGCCCTTAATTACAAGTGTTGTAATTGTGAATACAAGGTTAAAAATAAGGATTTTGAAAAAACAGGTTTTGAAACGTGTTGGGGTGCGTTAAGCTTAGCCACCAATAATCAAGGAGAAGTAGTTCCTCATATTCTTGAACTTGGTCAGATTGGAAACATCAATAGATTAAGTGATCAAGTTGGTTGTATCGATAAGTTAATTGAACAAGGAGAAATTGTACTTAAAGAAATTCCAACTACCCTGTTATACAATAAAGATGATGAACCCGCATACAATGGCAGACCATTATATCAAGTCACAAAAGAAGAAGAGTTTCTCTTACCAGAATTTCACTCTGCAATCCATGATATAAAATATCCCTTATATTTTATTGATTTTGAGACATCGCAAATGGCTATTCCTTATCATGCTAATATGCGCCCTTATGAAAAAGTTCTTTTTCAGTGGAGTTGTCATATTATCAGAAAACCAGGAGCAGCGCTTGAACATTATGAATGGATAAATACAGAAGCCCTTTATCCAAATATTGAATTTGCAAAATCACTTAAAAACTTAATTGGCTTTGAGGGAACTGTTTTAACTTGGAGTTCATACGAAAATACACAATTAAAATTACTGATTAATATTGTTGAGGAAACGCAGCTTGATGAACCTGAATTGTTGAGATGGTTAAAACATATTGCGATGCAAGAAAAAGATGGGCCAACCATGATTTTAGATATGAATATACTTGCGCTTAAATATTATTTCCATCCATTAATGGGAGGAAGAACCTCCATAAAGGTAACACTACCAGCAGTGCTTCAATCAACCACATCACCTAAAATCAGAAATTGGTTAACTGCTGAAAACCTGCTAGGTACAACTGAAAATAATACCATCATTAATCCATATGATTTATTGCCAAAAGTTGATATTATGGAAAAGGCCGAATCTGTTAAAGACGGATCCGGTGCCATGCGAGCATACCAAGACATGCTATACGGTGCATTTTGCAACGATGCAGAGTTAAAAGAACGATACAAAAATGCGCTGTTGAAATATTGCAAATTAGACACACTTGCAATGGTAATTATTTGGGAGCATTGGACGAATTGGAGAAAACGATAAAATTAACCACCTTTTCGCGGAGTAAACTGACCACTGTAAATAAGACAAATTCTAAGTTCATACAATCATAGATACTGTTCGATTCTGCTCGAGACTACTTTTTAATCCTTTGGCACTTAGCCATTGGCTTTTTTGTTTGAAGGTAACTGGCTCAGAATATCACAATTTGCCCAATTTTACACTCATCCCAAAACTTATTACTGGCAATAAGGGATAGCTTTGTACTTAAAACCATAGGTAAAATAGTTTATAAGTCTGAGGCCTCTTTTGCCTTTTTGCGGTCAAAATATATTTTTGATAATTCAGAATCTTGGTAACCAAGTTTTATTGCTAATGTTTCATCGATTTCTAATGAAATTGATGCATTTTTAAATGTCCAATATGAGGAAATATAGCCTTTGCCTAACTTGATTGCCTGCATTTCATAACCATCACCATCTTTGTAAGGCGAGTCAAAGTTACGATAGTATTCTCCTGAACCGTATTTATTTTCTAGAGTTTCCTTTAATTGGTCAAACCCCTTTTGAAGATTACCTTGTATTTCATTATAGTACATGGTTACGTCAAAAAGTTTATCATCCACAAAGAGTAGTTTAATAAAGTCAGTTGTTTTAGGCCCTACCTTTACATTGTTAAATATTAATCTATCCTTTTTAGAATATTTGGCATCAAGTATTGCCCCTTTTTTAGCCATAGCAGCCTTTACTTGTGCAACAGACATTCCAAACGATAATCCAATTGGTGCTGTTATGGTTTTCTCATTGAGAGGTATTTCAGTTGTTTGGCTATATGAAGTGAAAGACAAAAGAAACATAATAGTAACGAAAGTAATCTTGCTCATAAATTCAAATTTTTAGAATTAGGGGTTTATTTATTTACTCTATCAAATGTAAAAAAAATATTTAAAGTGAAAAAGTAATATTAATTGGTTCTTATAGTACCTATGTTTTTTTATAGTCATAGATATTAAAGGAGCAAGTAAAAAGGTCAAAACCCAGCAATAACAGTTATGGCATTCAAACGATACATATGCGCGCATCTACGCGAGAGAATTAATTATTTCCCTATCTGTCATGCGGGCGAATGTATAAAATCATACGAATCTGACGCCCCTATAAAAGAATAACCTACTATCTGTTCGCGGGTGATATCTCGATATCTGTTCGTTTATATAGTCCTATCCAACATGTCTAAAAAAAATGAATATTTTGTCATCTATCAATTAAAATTTTAAACAAAAATCCTATTTACTGGATAAAATGCAAAATAAATCCTTTTTCTATTTAGCGAATAATTAACTTTGGATTGGGTTGCTAGAATATCGCAATTTGCCCACTTTTACACTCATCCCAAAACTTATTACTGGCAATAATGGGTAGCTTTAAAAATTGTCGAAAAAATGTTCTGTTAAATCAATGCCAGAACTTGCTGCTACCATATAGGTGGCAACAAAATACTAAAAGGAATATTGCTAGATTAATTAAAATCCTTTTGCAATAAAAGCCATCGCTTTTGTAAAGGCATCATTTGCAAAATCCTTGCTATATTTAGGATTACTTGGGTTAGCAAAAGCATGATCGGCAGCATATTCTAATACTGTTAAACTCTTGTTTGCAGTATTCATGTTGTCTTTGAATTTTGTTACTACTTCTTTATTAATCCATTGATCTTGGTTCGGCCAAATGAATAAAATAGGAGCATTTAAAGTTTTAAGTCTATCAAGCTTTTCTTCTGGCATACCATAATACATCACACAAGCAACATTTTGTTTAGCAGCTAATAAGGAGGCTTGCATGCTCCATCCACCGCCAAAACACCAGCCTATGGTAGCAATCTTTGCATCTTTGCCAACATAAGCAATCGCTCCATTTATTATATTAATAGCTCTAGCTGTTTGAACCGATTGCATGTATTTAGCAGCAGAATCTCTTGTTTCAGCAATTTTTCCATCATACAAATCCAAGGCAATCACATTTACATTATTTAAATTAGCATAAATCTTTTCTGCTTCTAATTTTATGTAATCGTTGAGTCCCCACCATTCATGGATTACAAACACATACTTGTTGCTAGGTGTTTTTGATTTAATTTCATATCCTTTTCCTGATATACCATCGGCACATTTAAATGATAAATTCTTTCCTAATTCTGTTGTCAAAACAAATGGTAATGGCTCTAAGTGTGCATTCACAAATTTTTCTTGGTTGGTTAACATGGCAAATGTTTGCGTTGCAGGAACAATACTGCAACAAGACTTTTGAGCAGTTACGTTTCTAACTTGGAAACTCACAACTAATAACAATGCCAAAAATTTTATTTGATTTTTCATAAGTAATTTCAAATGTAACACATTCATGTTGCATTTGTTTTGAAGCAGTATGTTTAAACAAGTTATACCTTAAGGAATATAAATCTTTCTTTCTATTCATAACTCGCCTAACCTAATACTCATCCCAAAACTAATTAATGGCAATAAAGGATAGCTTTTAAAATCGTCAACAAAAAGTTCTGCGGGGTAAATACCCGTGCTCGGAGCAAGCAAATTGGCACCTTTAAAACTTGTTACTGGAACATTTGTAATATAAGTACCCACTTCAAAAGAAAAACCAAAGCGTTTTTTGGGAATGGCTCTTCCAATTCCTATACCTAAATATGGACTAGTATTAATTTTGTACCCTCCAGAGATGGTGCCAATTTCTTCAGGACTAATTTTGATTCCACCAAAAGGCACTGAATCTTTTAAAATTGCCTCATTAGATACTTCATTGAGTAAAAAAGAATAGCCAGCTGTTATTTTAAAGGAATTTTTAAATGGATGATAATCTATCAAGAGTCCAATAGAACCTCGCTTAAAATAGCCATCTACTAGCCATGTATTTTGATCATTATCTACTTTACTTTCACCGATGTCTTTATAAAAATAGCGCCCCTCCAACCTTGCAACCAATTGTCCATTCTTTAAAATGGCCATTGCAACTTGTGGCCCAATGCCGTTGGAAGAGAGATTTAGACCAGCACTCATTCTGTTTTTCAATGGCATACTTGAGGCCTTTTCCTGAGCAAAACTTATATGGGTAATAAGAATGAATAGAATTAAAAGGTGTTGTTTCATTGGAGGTGGATATTAGGTAAATCTGAGGTTTTCTAAATTCATCTCAAATGTAATAAAAGTTGGAAGGTAACACCCGACCATACTTAAAAAAATCTTTAACGGCTAAACTATCTATTTACGATATTCCAAGAAAAGTGAAAAAAAGAATGGAAGAATTAAGTGTTTTTTCTTCAGCTCAAAGCGAACGTTATAAAGGTTTTAACGGCAAATATTTTTGATTTGCTAGTGATAACTAATAAAAAATAGTTTTATGTTTTTTCAATAAAATTTGCTTCCATTTCACCTACTGTACCAAAACGGATTAATAAGAGCCCGCGAAGTGAAGGTGGATTTAAGCACTATTCCACCTGATTATGTATTTGAACCCAATTACAAATTAATGCCGATGAATGAACTTGAGATGTATCTGAGGAAATTCAAACATTTACCCAATATTTCATCAGCCAATGAGATGGCAGCTAGTGGTGGAGTAAAAGTTGGGGAGATGCAATTAAAACTACTAGAAAAAGTAGAAGAATTAACCTTATATTTACTTCAACTAAATACTGAGATAGCATGTTTAAAAAAACAAATTGCCCAACAAGAGCAGCAAAAAACTCTGTTCCATTGTTAAGTCATCAATTATTTTCAAGTTTATCAATTCAATTTCCATTATGAGAGCACTAGTTAAAATTATTTTTTGTTATATCTTTTGCAATATCATCAACCATACTGCTGCCACCGCACAATTATTTCATCCAAAGGACTCCGTGAGAAAGCAACGTGTAATGCAGGCGGGGGTAGGTGTATATTATGGGATTAACCACATTACGCCAATAACACCTAATTTTAGATATTTTACCAATGATGGATACGATAAAGGCATACTAATGGGTTTGAGGGCAAATTTAACGAAACATTTTGCTTTAGATGCAAATTATAGAATCTCACAACAGACCTGTATGATAGGAATGCAAAATGAAGCTTTCTATGAATCTTTTCATTTAACTGGAAACTCCTTAAATATTCCATTAATTTTAAGGTATAATATTTTAAAAAACCAGCAGCATATACTTACCTTGTTGATGGGTGTTGCTTATCAGAAAACAATATACAGTACGTCCAATCCAGTCTATGATCTTGTGCCACCAAATGGAATTACTACCCGAAGAGGAATTGAGTTTATAGATGGATCTAATATTAATTATTGGAATTACACAATAGGTATATCTAAGGAAATTTACTTATCACAAAATACACAGTTCAGTGTTTTTACAGAAGTGTCATTTTTTAATAATCCCATTGTAAAAAAAAATGCCGTTAATAATTTAAACCAAAATAAAATGAATATATATTTTACAGAATTTAAACAATGGAATTCAAGAATTGGAATAAGCTTTTTACTATGAAACATTACTTTGTTAAACTTTTTGTTTTAACTTTTTTATCATCAGTTGCATCAGCCCAATTACCTGTAAATTTGGTTCCTAATCCTAGTTTTGAAAATGGCGTTCATCCAACAAACAAACGTTGTTTTCCATTTATGATTGGTCTCTCAGATTGGAAAGCTGTCTGTTTT
>JBILJL010000208.1:0-4546 GCA_044377255.1 Bacteroidia bacterium | reverse complement strand
CAAGCCTTAGAAATTGCAGATGCCTTGATTCGCTCAGGTGCTATAGATATCATCGTGATCGACTCAGTTGCCGCCTTGGTTCCAAAAGCGGAATTAGAAGGCGATATGGGCGAAAGCAAAATGGGCTTGCAAGCCAGGTTAATGAGTCAGGCTTTAAGAAAACTTACTGGAACAATCAATAAAACTGGTTGTATCTGTATTTTCATCAACCAACTTCGTGATAAAATAGGTGTTATGTTTGGTAGCCCCGAAACCACAACTGGTGGAAATGCCCTAAAATTTTATGCATCGGTTCGTTTAGATATCAGAAGAATTGGCCAAATTAAAGATGGTTTGGAAATTGTTGGAAATAGAACCAAAGTAAAGGTGGCCAAAAACAAGGTTGCCCCTCCTTTCCGCACCGTAGAATTCGATATCATCTATGGTGAAGGTATTTCTAAATTGGGTGAAATCATCGATTTAGGAGTTGACATGGAAATTATCAAAAAATCTGGCTCTTGGTTCAGCTATAATGAAACCAAATTAGGTCAAGGTAGAGATGCAGTTAAACAACTATTAACAGACAACCCAGAATTGAGCAATGAAATTGAAGGCTTAATTAGAGCAAAATCAAATGGTGGTGAAATCTTCAAATCCAAAGCTGGCGACGAATAGCAGAATCGCATTTGGGATTTCATCCATTCACATCATATAAATTGATTACAATAAAAAAGGCCATGCATTGCTGCATGGCCTTTTTTATTGTTTACTATATTTTATTTCTTTGGTGCCAATTTCAAATCCACCATTACATCAATTTCTTCTGAAATTTTGGCTGTCACAACCGTTGGAATTTCAATTTTATGATCCACATTTTTAACCTTAAAATTCGATAGCATTTGGATCAAGCCGTCTTTAACAATAATGGTGCCTGGTATGGTTCTATCTTTCTCCACTCCATGAATATTTAATTTACCTGATACGGTTACCTTATATTCACCATCTTTGCTCATATCTACTGCTTCATTTATCTTTCCCTTGAAACTGCTTTTGGGGAATTTTTCACTCTCTACATATTTTTCATTAAAATGCTCCTCCATTAATTTATTTGGAAAGCTAAATGAAGTATTGGTAATCATAATTGCAATCTCTTTGGTTGTTACATTCATAACAGATAGAACAGTTTTTGATTCTGCTTCAATATTTTCTAAGGGAGTTTTAGAGAAAAAACTCACCTTTCCGGCAGTAGTTGAAAATAGTTGAGCCTGACTAACAACTGCACTTAACAAAGCAATTGATGCAAATAATATTTTTCTTTTCATTTTATTTTTTTATTTCGTTTTTAGTTCAATTATTGTACCAGAATTTTCAAAAATAGACTTATCAAAAATTTACTATTTAGAGCCTTCCTTATGCCCCATAGAAAATGTGCGACTAATATTAAATCCTAGGCGCACACCTGCATTTGACCATTGGGTAACAGTTTCTCTAACCATCTGCTGCTCTAACATGCCTAAACCATTACATACCATTATTTGAAAAACATGCCCGCCTGTTTCAATGTCTACTCCCAAAGCTAAATAATCATACAATTTACTTCCTGAAGCACTCAACATATCCCTACCAGTTAGCCTTGGGTAATACTCAAAATTAAACCTAAAGCTACGGTTAAGTTTAATACTTCCGCCTGCGCCCAAAGCAACAGTAGTATTTAAATCATTGGTATATTTTACCAAATTTTGGTGAACTACTGTGGGTGCAATTTGCAGACTCAACTTATCGCCAAACTTACGGGCAATAATAATTTGATTAAAATAAGTCATCCTTGAAGTAAAATAATTCTGCCTAGCGGTATCTTGCCATTTCATTGAGTTGATAGCCACATTACCATAATAACTTATGCTTACCGGTGATCCACCTTTTCCTTTACTTTGCTTCAACAATTTAATCTTGAGGTTACCATCATAGGTTTTATTCATAGAACTGCGGGCTAATCCAACTTGAATTCTATCTGTAATGCCATAATCAAAAACCAAACGCATATTGGCTTGATCCAATCCCCATAACTCGTATGCTCCTTTATTAACCTCGCCAAAACGATGTAAAATAACAAAATTTAAATGTTTGGCGGCAACATGCTCAATACTCTGACCAGTAATAACTCTAGTAGATTTAAACGTAGCAAAAACAGGTACTGGCTTGTCGGGAGCCTCACTGTTTAGCATATTCATTAAATCATCTTGTGCATTGGCCGATAAAAGTAAACCCAATCCAATAAACAATAGTAGTATTTTTTTCATAGGTCTAGTTATTTAGTGCTCCAGCTGCAATCCAGTTTTTAAGTTTATTAATATCTGCAGGGCTCAATGGACCGCTTGAGGGCATATCCTTTTTCACTACTGCCCTATCGTTAACGGCAGCAACATTGTTTTTAACACCTGTATAGGTAGATAAATTAACTCTCCCTGTGCCAGCCACATGGCATCCAGATGTAGCACAACTTCCACTAATGATGGGCTGCACATCCTTTGCATAATAATAGGTGGTAGTATCGGGCACATTTGTAAAACTGCTTGGATACAACTGCTCCTCTTTGTCGTAATAGCAAGATGAAATAGCAACCATGGCCACTAAAATAACTCCAAATTTCTTCAACATATTTTTCTAATTTATTACTAAAGCATTGGTGGTAACACCATGGCAACTATTGCAACTTCCTCCCTTAAAAGCTTGATTCATTGCTTTACTGTTTGACCCAACCATTACAACTGGATAAGCGCCAGAACCCAAATTTATGATATCATTGGTATAAAAATTACCCTTGTCATCAGACACCAATCTCTTGATTAGCTTGCCTTGCTTATTTGGCTTTTCCCACAGCTCAATAGTTGCGTTTTTTTGAGGTTTATTGCCACTTGAATAAACAGAGCCGGCAATAGTCCACCACCCACCTTCATTAACTGCCTCTGAGCCGCTAATATTGTGGCACGACATACAATTTTGTCCTGTATTGTGGCTTTCGTCATCTCCATTCGAACTTTCCTTTAAATCAGCTTTCAATTGATTGTAATGAGAGCAAGAAACTAATACCAACGAAAAGACAAAAAAAACAAGTAGGCTTATAGATTTAATTTTCATAATTTAATTGTTTAGGTATCCAGCATAAAACCATTTTTGAATTTGTTTGATTTTACATTTGTCTAAATTGCTACCAAGGAGCGTTATCTATAGATCAAAGGTGCATTTTTTTTGGCTCAATTAAAAGCTATATTTTTTGCTATTTTTCTTATAACGTTACAATAAAATAACCAGAATTTGATACTAATATTTTATACTATTCTAGTTAATTTTTACGGCCTGCTCAAGCAAAATTTCATAAACATAACCTGCACCAAAATCTTTATTAATTGCAATTTTTCCCTCAAAGGTAACTACATCATCTACATTCACCGTTTCCTTTGAAGTAATCGTTAAATCAAACTTACCATTTGTTTCAGATCCATCTTGAACATGAATCCAATTCCTATCCATTACCTCTGCATTGAATTTTGTAACTTTTCCTTTTATTGTTACTTTCTTGCCATTGTATTTCTCTTTATTGGCAATTAATTCTGCAATAGAAATTCCTCCTTTTGCTGGCTTAACATCTATAGCTTCCTTTTCAGTTTTCGCAGCTACACTCCCTTCGTGGGTTGAGGGATCTTCCTCAACCATTTGCTGACCTTGTGGCATGGCTTGTGGATTCATATTTTGATTACCAGAATTTGAATTTTTTGATACCGGTGGTTCAGTAGAAATACCTTCAACAAAATAAATCATATCAAAAGTTTTATTTAATTTTTTACTCACAAAGTTGGCAATTGGCATTTCATTGCCATAATAATATTCACCTCCAATTTTTATTTCAGCTAAAGGGCCAGCAATCCATTTTTCAACCCCATTTTCATTTACTTTTACATAGGTATAATCTAAGGTATTGAGGCTTTCTAAGGCTATTACTTTGTGAACGCCTGGATCTAAAGCCACAGCATTTGTTGTAGTTTTATTTTCGCCACAGCTGCCAAATACAAACAACAATCCCATTACAAAAAATAGTTTTTTCATGATTTTAAATTTAATAAAATATTCAACGAATTAAAATTTACTTGCGGCAATAAATGCCTGCAATTCTGCCACTCCAGAATTGCCCAATGCTGTTTTATTACCCTCCCACAACTGTTGTCCTTGATAGATAAAAACAATGTGGTCACCCATATCAAATACACTTTTTATGTCGTGAGAATTGATAATGGTTGTAATACTATACTCTTCTGTAATTTCAACAATCAATTCATCAATAACACGAGAGGTTAAAGGATCTAAGCCACTGTTTGGTTCATCACAAAATAAGTATTTTGGATTCATAGCAATGGCTCTGGCAATACCAACACGCTTTTTCATACCTCCACTTATGTTAGATGGAAATAGCTTGTTTACTTTATCTAATTTTACTCTATTTAAACAAAAATTCACTCGTTCTTGTATTTCCGACTTACTTTTTTCGGTAAACATTTGCAAGGGAAAAGCC
>JBILJL010000011.1:0-18899 GCA_044377255.1 Bacteroidia bacterium | reverse complement strand
CGCAAGCTTGTCAATAATTAAATCAAAGTATTTTGAATAGCTCGCTTTATCGGCATCAATGAATACCAAATCAAAAGTTTGTGGCAAAGTGCGAATGACTTGATAAGCATCTCCAATAATCATTTGAATCTTATTTTCAAAACCTGCTTCCTTCACAAAATGATGAACCATGTCTTCTAATTCTGGGTTCACATCTATGGTTATTAACTTGCCTTCTTCTGCTAAACCTTCTGCTAAGCACAAGGCAGAGTAGCCCGTATAAGTGCCAATCTCTAAAATATATTTGGGTCGAACCAAAGCGCTAATCATAGCCAAAAACCTGCCTTGTAAATGGCCGCTCAACATACGTGGTTGAAGTACTTGCGCATGTGTGGCGCGGTTTAGTTTTTTAAGAACTTCGGGTTCTTCAGTACTGTGCAATTCACAGTAAGCTTGCAAGGCCTCAGCTAAAAACTCCATAACTATTGAATTGTATAACGAACCGAAAAACCGCCAGTAGTAATTACTGTTGGGAATGAATTAGAGGTATAAGGATTTGTTTTTCTACGATCATAGAAAATCCGCAACATCAATTTTTCATTGATCATGTAATCTATGGTAGGCTTTATACTAATTACTCGCTGACCAGATACCGGCTCACTTGTTGGCCTGTCGAGGTTTTGTACCAATGTTTGGTTTTCTCTAATGGTAAAATCAAACCTAAAACTAATATCATTGTTCACCATTTTCTTTCTTCCTCCTATGGTAAAAGGCAATACCAATTTGTTGGTTCTATAGCCAAGACCAAAAACAAATTCTTCACCTCTTTGCTCATTTAATTGCCTATTTCCTAAGGCTAAATTTAAGGTTCGGTCTTTGTTGTATTTAAAACTGGTGGTAATATTATTAACCAAGGTAACATCAATTCCAATGAGCGGTCCAAATCTTTCGGTGAGCGATATTTGCCTAATTACATAAGCAGGCGCAAAGTCGTTGCTAATTGTGGTATTTCGGGCAGTATCCATCACCGTTTGAAAGCCTGCAACATTGTAGTTGCTTTGATAAGATGATTGTATATTTACATTGGATGCATATTCTTTGATTGATTTCAATTTACTCAATCCGTTATAAGTTATTTTCCAATTTGGAATAGGAATATTTTGAAAAGGAGTGAGGGCAATACTTGAAGTTGAAACGCCTCTGTAGGCCGAAAGAAATGCAGGAATCAATACGTCTTGTTGGTATGGACCATAGCCTTCTGGAAATGAATCGCCCAAAATGGGAATTCCTTTTTCTTGTGCCAATCTTTTGGCAATATCGTAACGGTTATTTTCAAATTGTTTAAACACTTCGGTAACGCCATTTTTGTCTTCTTTTGAAAAAGCTGTTCTAATGATACTGGTTGTAATGCTGTAACTTCCCATTTCTATGGGCGTTCCAAAATCTCTATAAACATTGCTGTCTTCATCAAATCGGAAATAAGCTGTTAAATTTCTTGAGTAGGTTTTAGAAGCATTCAATTCAATTCTAAAATCTTCAATAGGCTCAAGTTGCGCCCTAGCTGTGAGTGCCTCTTGGTAATTTTGGATATAAGGATTAACAATGCGCGGGTCTTTGCTGATCCAACCTTTGTCTGCTGCCTTGAACCTAAAATTAGGATCTTGCATGCCAAAAATAAAGTCG
The DNA here is from genome assembly GCA_044377255.1 of Bacteroidia bacterium. Lineage (GTDB taxonomy): Bacteria > Bacteroidota > Bacteroidia > UKL13-3 > UKL13-3 > B1. The sequence goes on along the minus strand of JBILJL010000011.1, from coordinate 17,237 downwards.
GCACCTGGCGCACCATTATCAAAATTCTGACCAAAATATTGTGGTTTAGGATAAAATCCTGGTAAGGCTGTTCCTCTTGTAGTGCTATATGTTCCACCCGCATTTTTAACCATGGTTAGTAGCCTCACTGGAATTGAAATCCACATCGGATATTTGTCTCTGGTTTTGTCTTCTTTCTCTTCTTTTACCTTCTTGCCTTTTTCAAGTTGCTGCTGTGGTTTAGGCTTGGGTGCGGAGGCTTGTTTTGGGTTGGTGATTTTTCTATAAGCACCAAATTTATTGTAAAACTGCACAAAGTTTAAATTCAAATTCCATTGTTGCTGTTGTGAGTTTTGAATGGTATTTCCTAAGCTATCTGCTGCTGGAGGCGCCTGTAACCACTGATAGTTAGCAGAATAGTTATAAGTAAACTGACTAACCCATTGCATGTAAGGAATTTTGTTAACTGGGATATTAAAATTGGCCCTAACCGTTTGGTCAAATTTAGTCATCCTACCTCCTTCGTAGAAGTTTTGCTTAATAATTTCTTGTTTCTCGGGAGTGTTTTTACTTATTTCTCCATCTGGTTCATCTACCCTTGCATCTGCAGTTGCGTTATAATCAAGTTTAATGTTTTTGCTTAAATCGTAACGCAATTCATAATACCTGCGCATGGTAAAAAGCTTGTCGTATAAAATGGGTAACTTGGTTTCTCTACTGTCGTTATTTCTATTCAATAACGCTCCATACCTTCTGTCTGCCTCTATTCTAAAACCCCAGCTCGCTGGCAAGTAATTAAAATTAAAATCTTTGATGAGTTCTAGATTCTTGTTTTTAATAAAATTAAATGGTGTAACGGGGTTGTTTACAAAATTGTATGAGTATCCCAGCAAACCCCTATAATTCTCTACAGTATTGTATTCCAAGGTTTGATTTCTTCTAAATAATTGGGTGTAGGAATAGGTAAAATTAAAGTTCTCAATATCCCACAAATAGGCTCGTTTTGACCCAACCCTGTTTTTGCGAACGTTGGTGAAGTTGAAACTTTTACGCATACTATAATCATCGGAGGCCCTACTTATTTGGTCGCTGCGCTCTGGGTTAATTGTTTCATCTATTTCCTTTTGAAGTTTGGTATCTGGGTTGAGTGGATTATACAATGGGCGTATAATTGTACTTCCATAAGAGAAGAAAAATGGAATAGATATACCAGATTTTTTAGGAAAAAACTTTCCTAACTCAAAGTTAGTTTGGATATCATAAACATAATTATCAGCCAAACTTCTTTCAATTAATTTTTTATCAATGCCACCCCAACCAACACCTTTGTAGTTACCACTCAATTGCACATTTCCAAAATCTGCTAGCTTAGCCAAAATCCTGCCTGTTGCAGCATCTCCGCCTTGCGTGTTAAAATCTGTCATCCTAAGCTCATTGAACCAAACTTCTGCGCATTTAGGTAGTCCATCGTCTGTATTCTCGCCTGGTCTTCTCTTTGGGTTACGTACACCCATCATCATTACCTTTAACTGACTAAAATCTGGCATACCCACAACGGTGTAGGTGGCGTTTCCAACTTTTCTGCTGTACGGAGCGGTAAAAGCAAAACTGGCATTGGTTCGAGCAATTTTGGTATTGATCATTTCTTCCAATACAATGGTCATTTCATTGGCAGATGGCCAGATGGCTGCTGCATCGTCTGATCCACTTGCAGTAACTTGCAAAGGAATTTCAAACTCGTAATAGTTATTGGTTAAATCGGTACCAAAACGGAAAAATGCAGTTATTTCGTCATTTTTAAGATCTGCCCCTTCGGCATGTACAAACATCTTTAATTTCTTGTATTGCCTCAAATCAACATTGGTGTTCTTAAATACACCTCTTGCATCACCATCTTTTAAATTACAAGTAAGCAAACTAATGGATTGCTCATTTTGTTGAATACTATTTGGGGAACTAAAATCAATTTCGCGCTGTATGCCTGGAGGTACAACATAAATAATGGGTTTCCTTTGGCCATTCTTTTCAATATTTACAGTAGAAACCACAAATTGGGTATTGTCTGTAGGGTCAACAGGCTTGTGCTCTCCACCAGCCTCTAAATTGGTTAAGTACTTTCTCCAATCTGCCCTTACCAACTGTAATGATGCAAAACGCATCACAACAGGTTCGCTAAATCCACGCATATACATCCTAATAAATCGGATCGATTTAAAATCATTGATATCGCCAACCTTGCGTTCAAACTCACGAATAGGAATTTTTAATTGATACCATTTCTCTGAAGCATAATCGCCATTGATAAATTTAGCATTGGTAGTGAGTGTGTCTGTTACATAATTTCTGCCAATAGTAAATGCATCTCTGGCAATTTCTACCTTATATTGAAAATATTCTTCTACACCATTTACGGTATAGTCTTTATTCAAATCTTCATTATCTGGCACATTGGTGCTTGCCGTTGGATATGTTTCTGTGGATTGGTTAACAGTAGGTGAGTTACCTTGGTGCCTATTGAATTTTTTATATCTATCTAATAATCCAGTTTCAGCAGCATCATAATCTTTTCCTAAATAATATTTGTAATTGTCGTTAGATGGATCGGCTTCCGCATTAATATAAGCAGTAGAGGTTGGTCCATATTTGTTCAATACTTTTTGCAAATATTCTTGCTGAAAAAAACGCTTTTCCGCATCATCATTTAACCCATCTAATCCTATGTCTTGGTTCTTTCTTACGTCTGGGTTGGCATCAAAAGCATAATTGATTACTGGTATACGTGGTACTAATCCCCAAATGGTGGTATCTGCTTGCGAGGTTTGTTCTGGCGAATTGTCTTTAGGCAAGCCATTTTCAGCCGATCTCCTGTTGTCTCTTAAAATGTCTTCCGAAATATTTCCTAGGTTCAAATAAAGGTATCCTTTATCTACGCTTGATGGCTTATCTGCAAAGGGATCCATTACCCACATTTCAATATAATCTATATTGGCTTGCTCAAAATCATTTTGGTCAATTTTACGCATAATTCCACCCCAATTAGATTTAGGGTTTCTTAAAGTACCATCAATGTTTAAATCGTTAACGTTGTAATTATAAATTCCTTTTTCACTAGGGTAAAATGCCAAATCTAGCGTAGGTAAAGTGGTTGGCAATCCTTGTTGAATTTGCTTGTTTTTAAAGACATCTTGCTGCAAAACCTCTCTGGTAGCATGAGTTGATAAAGCGGCAGGGTCTTCTTTTAAATGTTTAGGTGTAAAAGCATCGTTTCTATAAAAAGTAGTTGCAATGGTGTACCAAGCTAAATTGGCGCGTTTAAAGCCATATTCTAACTTGTTTAATGAAACTCCTTCTGGGAAATTATCTGGCTGCCCCTGTGGCGTACTAGCCAATGCCCATGAATTGCCCATGCGCAAATCAAACGGTGTTTCTGCCCCTTCAAAATCGTCGAGGTAAGCTGTTCCGGTTTGCCCCAATGATTTTTGTACGCCTGGAATCAAGCGCGCATATTCACCCGAGATGGTAATATTCGACATTTCCTTTGTTTCTATAAAAGGAAGCTTGTCTATCATTTTGGTTAAAAACCTCGATTGCTTGGTATAGGTTCCATCAAAACCAATAATCATGTTGGAAATAGGCTCTTCGCCAATATTAACCTTTGGTGTTAGCGGCTTTTCATTTAAATACATAAATGTTGAACCCAATATTAAATCTGGACTGTACTTATAATCGAACCTTGCGCCCAATAGGTTCTTTTGCTGAATTTGGAACAGGTTATTGCTTTCAGATGAAACCTTAATAACTGCACCAGAATTGAGCAAGGCCGTATTCACAATTTTTACCCTTCCCAAATTATAATCAACTATGTAATCAGAATTTTCTGTTAAGGGTGCGCCATTTGAGGTAACCCTAACCGAACCTCTTGGCACATTGGTTGAACCCAATGAAATTTCGTTGGTGTTTGATCCTTGAAAGGTTCCTCTTAAGAAAAATTTATTGAATTGGGGTTGCTGAATAGCAGAAAATCTGGTTGAATCATACAAGGCAAAAAAGCAATAATAACTCGCTAATTCTGGGTCGGTCACAAATTTTGCTTGCAGGTATTTTCCAAAAGGCTCAACCATTGGAAGGAATACCCTACCTGTTTGTGAATTTACAGTAACACCTTCTACAAAGTCGAACAAACCATCCGAAACTGCCTCCAACTGTGTATTCATTTTATCTACGTTGAACACACTTATTAAAGGTGTATTGCTTAACAAAGGCTCATTCTTTACAGGCAAATAACTCAAGTCAGATCCACTTGGGTCATCTGCATAAACCAAGTTTAATTTGAATTCTTTTGATTGTATTTGGAATGAGCCTAATGAATAAACATTTTTCATCATCAAATCCCAGATTGGTAGGTCGGGTCTTAGACTTGGGCCTTTCAACATTTTTAAAAACAGCACCTCAGGGTTTACGGTATTTCTTGGAATATCCTGACTAAAATCTCCTACTTTAAATGGAACACCATTCACAGTTCCTTCAAAAGCTACTGATAAAACATCATCATTATTTAAGGCTTGGTTCAAACTGATATAACCTAAACGGGCGTTAAAAGAGTATTCATTTGGACCTAATTGGCGGGCAAAATTGACTACTTGGTATTGTGAAATGGGCTTTAGGCCTGTTATCGGAAAATCTTCTGATAACTTGTTTTCAATTTGATAACTGGCCCTAAATTTTGCAGCATCCGCGGCATTGCCAAAACCATTTAGGTAGGTTTGAGGATTATTAGCGTCATATAAATTATTAACGCCGCTCCCAACTTGAGCACCGGTATTTACCGTCCAATATTTGTTGTCTCTATGGATACTTTCGCCCATGTCAGAGAAGGAAACAATATCTCTTGATTGCTCAAATGAACCACTTCTATTGGTTACCCATGCCTCCACACGCGTAATAACTACGGGTGATCCAACAAAAGGGAGGTTTTTTAACCAAGCCTCATAATTGTCTCTAAAATAATGCGCCAAGAAATAATGGCGGTTCATATCATAGTTATCAGATTGGATATTAAAAGGGGTGGTTGTGGTTCCGCCTGCTAACTCAGTTTCTTGCGTTTTACCGCGTTGTTGGGTCACCACTCCAGTTACCGTAAGTTTGCCAAACTGCATGGTAGTTTTTACACCAAACAAGCTTTGGCTACCTTGGATCAAACTTGAGTTTAAAGGTAAACTCACATTTCCCAATTCTATTTTTTTAATGATATCGTCTTCCTTACCAGAAAAATCGAGTTTCATTTGGTTCTCAAATTCAAAGGTAGCTTCGGTATCGTAATTCATATTTACCTTAAGCTTGTCTCCAACTTGCCCCGATACATTTAATTGAATCTTTTGCTTAAAATCAAACTGCCCAGTTTTTTGTTGGCGCAAACTAAAAGCAGGGTTTTCTACCTTGTTAAAATTACCCGCAAATATCACTTCCGCAGTACCTCTAGGCCTAATATCTATAATTCCGTTACCAAAAATTTTGTCGACTACTTTATTGCCAATATTTAATTGTGGCAAAATGCCATTTCCTTTGGCAAAATTCTGAGCTTGGGCACGCTGCCTAAAGTAATCACCGTTATTTTTTGCTCCTTCTTGTTTTATTTGATCTACAATAGAACTTGAAGAAGGCAGTTTATAATCGAGTTCACCAATTTTGGAAGAACGGTCGTAACGGTATTTTTCTGAATCTAGGGAGTATTTGTCCTTTATATTCGAAGGATCCGATAAATCTAAAGGATGTTTTTTGCCATCGTTTTCGTATGGCTTTTTATCTTTAATAGGATATTTTAGTTTTGGCTTAACACCAGTACTATCTGGAGGAGCAGGGGAAAACTCCCTTCTTCTGTGAGGGGCAGAATGGGGTGTAGCATTCCACACCAATGACAACACAAAGGTGAACAAGAGAACGAAACGGAGATATTTTATTTTTGAGCTACGAAACAATGTAGAGGTTTATCCATCAAAGAGTTTTAAGGGTTAATTTTACCAGTTGCTCAACGCTGGAATCTGGATTTTGTTGCTTTATTTTATTTAGACCTTTTTCGGCCTCTACTTTGCTAAAGCCAAGCATCACTAATGCCGATAAGGCTTCATCGTATGCTGGGGAACTAAATTGGGCAGAATAAACTTGGTCTGGCGATTCTACTTTCTTCAGTTTATCTTGTAAATCTATCACCATTCTTTGGGCAGTTTTTGGGCCAATACCTTTAATGGTTTTCAATAAATTCCAATTTCCATTGATAATGGCTAACTTAATTTCGGCAGGTTTTAGGCTACTTAAAATCATGCGAGCGGTATTGGTTCCAATGCCGCTAACCATAATCAATTGCTGAAACAACAACCTTTCTTCCTCATCGGCAAAGCCGTAAAGGGTGTGGCTATCTTCCTTGATTGATAGGTGTGTTAGTAGTTTGAGCGATTCTGCCTCACCAATTTTGCCGTAGGTATTGAGCGAAATTTGTATGCTATATCCAATACCTCCGCAATCTATTATTAAATAGGTTGGGGTTCTTTGGGTTACTTTTCCTTGAATATGAGCGATCACAGTATTTATTATTAAGCCGGCGTGCAAAATAAGAAAACTTTTCAATTTTGCGCACTTCAAAGGCTCTTGATCCTCATTTTTTTTATAATTATTTATATTTAATATTTTTTTGGTTCAAACCGAAATTTGTTAAATTGCTATGGGTAATTTAACCTTGTATAGAATACAATGAGCAACAGTAAAAATAATAGTAAGCTTGCAAAGCTATATTTTAGAGGATTTGGCCTCTTATTATTACTATTATTTTGCCTCAATACAAACGCTCAAACACGCAAAAAATTTGAGGAAAAATACCCGAATGGAAAGTTCAAAGTTAAAGGGGCTTACCAAGATGAAAAAAAAGCAGGAAACTGGATTTATTATGCCGAAACGGGCAGTATTACTAGGAAAGAGAAGTGGAAAAATGGCAACTTTGTTTGGAGCATTGATTACAATGAAAAGCACAAAAAAGTAAAGGGAATGAATGCCAAGGGCGAGGAAATTGTTTACAAAGGATGTAACTGCAAAAATTAATTGTCCATAAAAGGAACAGTGAGCACAAATTCTGGAATTTGCACCTCAAATAATTTGCCATCAAATTGGCGTTCCATTAAATAAGTACCATGCATTTTACCCATGGTTGATCCTAGAATACAGCCAGAAACATATTGGTGTTTTTCGCCTGGCTCTAGTAATGGTTGAACGCCAACAACGCCTTCGCCTTCTACCTCCGATTTGCCATCCAAGCTATCTACAATATGCCAATGCCTTCTCAACAATTTAATGGTATGCTCTCCTTGATTCACAATACTAATGCGGTAAGCAAAGGCATATTTGCCCTCGCTTGTATTGGGTCTTTCGCTTTGATAAGCGGTTTCAACCACAATTTTTACATCATTGGTAATTGCTATTTGCATAATCAAAGTTCTGTTTTCTTTCTTAAAAACCAATAGAAATTTATAATGTTTTGATAAAATAATTATAAAATTACTTTAAGCGGTAAATATCATGGTCGTTTAATTCTTTGTCAACATCAATATCTAAATCTTTGATATAACCATCCGCCAAATCGTACACCCAGCCATGCACCTGCGGAAAACCAAATAACTCTCTATTTTTTTGTACATAAGAGGTTTTCATTAAATTAAATACTTGTTCTTGCACATTGAGTTCTACCATTCTTCTTACTTTCTTTTCAGGGTCGCTTATCAAATCTAATTCCTCCTCATGCATCCTATAAACGTCTTTAATATTTCTTAACCACTTATCTATTAATCCTAATTGGTGGCTTTCTAGTGCGGCTTTTACGCCACCACAGCCATAATGCCCGCAAACTATAACATGCTTTACATTAAGCACTTCTACAGAATATTGTAACACAGCTAACATATTTATATCAGAGTTCACCACTAAATTAGCAATGTTTCTGTGCACAAACATCTCCCCAGGATCGGTTCCTGTTATCTCATTGGCTGGCACTCTACTGTCGCTACAACCTATAAATAGATATTCTGGAGATTGCCCTGCAAGCAGTTTTTTAAAATATTCTGGGTCCATTTCTAGTTTTTTGTCGACCCAATTTTTGTTATTGACAAATAGCTTTTTGTACGATTCATCAATTTGCTCCTTTATTTCATCTTTTGTTTCCATTCCGGCTATTCCTCCAATTAATAGTTCTATGTTTTTTTCCTTACACCTAATTTTGAATTCTTTTAAAACTTGAATGATATCGTTGTCAATAAATTCAGATTTAGACCCATCTATCTCAACAAGCCTGCCAGGTAAAATGCCTTCTAAAATTTTAACAATTTGAAACTTGTGTAAAAAACTTACATTATTCCCAAAAGTCAACTTGGTTATTAACCCAGCATCTTCCACTTTGATTACAGGTGATTGGAAATTCTCTCTTACAATAAAAATAAAAGATATGGCCATACCTATAAGAACCCCAATTAATAAATCGCTCATTACAATTGCAACAATGGTTACCAAAAATGGGATAAATTGGTACCAACCACGCTTGTATTGCTCTTTAAAGTTTTTTGGATGTATCAATTTAAATCCCGTGTAACACAAAACAGCCGCTAAAGATGCCAGAGGAATTTGGTTGATGACCTGAACCAAAAATACCATTGATATAAAAATGAAAAAGCCATGTAAGATTGCTGATAATTTAGTTTGAGCACCCGCAGAAATATTAACCGAACCTCTAACAATTACCGAAGTAATAGGCAACCCACCAATACTTGCACTGATGATGTTTCCTGCACCTTGAGCAATGAGCTCCTTGTTGGTATTTACCTTTTGCATTTTTGGGTCGAGTTTTTCTATGGCTTCTATAGAAAGCAGACTCTCTAATGAGGCTACAATTGCAATTGTAAAAGCAATTTTATAAAACGACAATTGGCTCAAAAACGTAAGACTTGGAAAAATAATTAAATTTTCATGAGAGCTTGGGTCAGACAAATTGGGTATTTTTACAAAATGGCTTGAATCCAATTGATTGGAGGAAAACAAAATTTTTAACAAAAGTGAAAAAATGGTTCCAATTACAACTGCAACTAAATAGCTTGGAATGAATTTAAACTTTTCACCAAATTTTTTGTCCCAAAAAACCAACACTAAAAGGCTAATTAAACCTACCAAAAGAACCGAGTAATTCAGAAAATTGAAGGTGTGTAATAAATGACTAAAGGTATTTTCGTGTTCTGGTGAAATTTGAGGAACTGCACCTACAATTTCGTCTTGGTCTATGCTAAAATCTTCCGCCCCCATTTCTTCCGAATCATAGCCAACTAAATGGGGGAATTGTTTAAGAATGAGCATGAACCCGATGGCAGACAACATACCTTTTATGACTGCATTTGGAATATAATTGCTAAAAAAACCTAGATTTAAAAGTCCAAAAGCAATTTGCAAAATTCCCGCAAAGAGAACTGCTGTTACCAAACCTTGGTAGCTACCTAACTCTAATATGGATGCTAAACAGATGGTAGTTAAACCTGCTGCAGGGCCACTAACACTTAAGTTTGATTCGCTTAAAAACCCCACTACAATACCTCCAATAATGCCAGCTATTAATCCAGCAATCATAGGAGCGCCAGAGGCATGCGCAATTCCTAGACAAAGTGGAATGGCTACAATAACCAATGAAAACGATGCTAGAAAATCAGTTTTTAAATGCTTTACAAGTGGTAAAGTAAAATAGCTCATAGCTGCAATTTAAGGTAAATTAGTAACTTACGGCTAGGGCTTACTTAATTTATGACTTTATTTTTTCACTTTCCACATGGCCTCTTACTTCTTTTGGTAGTGAGATTTGATTCCAATTGCTTGAATGGAAATGTTTTTTTCAATTGCATGAATAGTTAAAAAGTCACTTATTATTTCCAATACATCAAAGTCTATATAGGTTGATTTTGAACCATCTAAAATAACCTGAGAATTTGGCGGAATTTCTTTAAACAACATTTCCTTGATGCTTCCTTTATTTAAAAAAGAAACCTCTTCAGATAAGGTAATGGTTATAACTTCTCCAGTATGGTAGCTGTCTTTTTGAAAACGATAAGCATTTTTGAAATTACTTTTTAGGATATAGAATATACTGATAATTGAACCTACTAACACCCCAATTAATAAGTCGGTAAACACAATAGCCACAATGGTTGCGATGAACGGGATAAATTGGTTCAAACCGTTTTTATACATTTCTTTAAACAAGGAAACTTTTGCTAATTTATAGCCAGTTACCAATAAAATTGTTGCCAAAGATGCCAATGGGATTAGATTGATAATTGGACTTAATACCAAAACACTAATTAATAAAAATAAGCCATGAAGTATAGCCGATAGTTTGGTTTCTGCACCCGCATTTAAGTTCACTGAACTCCTAACGATTACAGAAGTAATTGGTATTCCACCAATCAATCCAGATAACAAGTTCCCTATTCCTTGTGCTACCAACTCCTTATTGGGTGAGGCTTGACGTTTATGTGGATCTACATTTTCTATGGCTTCTAAATTGAGTAAAGTTTCTATAGACGCCACAATGGCAATGGTAAATGCTACTATCCAAACTTGAGGATTTACGATGCTTTTAAAGCTTGGCATAGTTACCAAAGAGCTAATTCCTTCAAATTTTGGGATTCTCACCATGTGGTTTGAACCTATTGCTAATTTAGGTATAAATTGATTGAATAAATAGTTCATTGCTACCCCAAGAATAACAACAAATAGGGATGCAGGAAAAAATTTAAATTGTTTCATGGGTGTTTTATCCCAATACACTAACACCAATAATGATACTACTGAAATCAGAACGGCCCCGTAAGAAAAATTATTGAGCATATTAATTAACTCCGAAAAAGTATTGTTACCATCAACTTTGAAAAACGAAAAATCATTTTCCTTGTCTTTATTATATCCTACTGCGTATTGTATTTGTTTTAAAATAAGAATAATGCCAATTGCTGCTAGCAGGCCCTTGATAACATTGGAAGGGATAAAGTTGGCAATAAACCCCATTTTTGTAATTCCTGCTATCAATTGAATTCCTCCAGCAATAACCACTGCCAATAAAAAAGTTTCATAGTTACCCAGTTGTGTGATGGCAGAAAAAACAACTGCAGCTAACCCAGCAGCGGGTCCGCTTACGCTAGAATGTGAATCACTTATAAAACCAACAACAATTCCTCCAATAATACCTGCTAAAATTCCAGAAAGTAAAGGCGCGCCGCTTGCTAAGGCAACTCCCAAACAGAGTGGCAAGGCTACCAAAAAAACTACTAAACTTGCAGGTAAATCACTCTTTATTTTTGTAATATCCATGTATATTTTCCTTCTATGACTGAAATAGAAATGCTTGTTTTTGAATGTAACAAAAATAGTTTTAAAAAATCCTTAGCAAAATTGTTTTTTTAACAGAACATTAATATCAATTTACAGTTGCTATTCTCATCTTTTTTATAAAAATTTGACCATGCAAGAGTTGGAGCCTTTTTACCGTTGGAGAGATATGTATCAGAGCGAGCAGGATCCTGTATCGCCTTTCTATGAGCGCGAATACAGCGAATTTGAATTTACCAATCAAATTTATAATTATGTCATACATCCGCAATGGGATGAGTTTGGTTCGCCCACTTTATACCTTAAAATTTTGTTTGCAGATTACCAAAAAGGGTTTGCAGTAATTGAACTATTAGGAGAATGGAATGATGCCATCCACAATGATGTGATGTTTTTAAAGCGCGAAGTTGTTGAGTCATTGAATGTAAATGGCATTTTCAAATTCATATTGATTGGCGAAAATGTATTAAATTTTCACAGCAGCGACGATAGTTACTATGAAGAATGGTTCCAAGATGTGGAAGAAGAAGGTTGGATTGCCGCCCTTAATTTTCAGCCTCATGTTTTAGAAGAATTCAAAAAGGCTAACATAGATTACTTCCTCAATTTTGGCGGCGAACTCGATGAATTCAATTGGCGCAAATTTAATCCGATGCAACTCTACACCGAAGTGCAATATGTGATGACGCATCGGCTGGGCTCTTAAACAAAAGGTTGTTTTTGTAAATGAATGATAAAACAAATAGCCTGGGTCCTTTAGGCCCAGGATTGCAAGGCAAAACGAAAACCCAAATAGGCCTTTAGATCTTTCTACCTGCATAGTTGTTTTAAGAATGAAAAGGCCTCAAGGCCTCAAGGCCTAAAAAATATTGATTATTGATTTTTGATCCCGGGCCTAAAGGACCCGGACTATTAATAATCGTCATCCTGAGCTTGTTGAAGGGCTAAATCCCCCCTTCTTTCATTTTCTCGGCGTTTTCGGCTACTTGAAGTTGGTCTATAAATGTTTGAATATTGCCATTCATTACCTCCGGTAAATTGTAGGCTGTATAGCCAATTCTATGGTCGGTTACTCTGCTTTGTGGGTAGTTGTAAGTTCTAATTTTTGCAGAACGGTCGCCAGTAGATACCATGGTTTTTCTACGGCTGGCAATGTCTCCATTGTGCTTGGTTAATTCAATCTCATATAACTTTGATCGCAACATTTGCATGGCACGCTCGCGGTTACCATTTTGCGTTCTTTCAATCTGGCAAACTACCACCAAACCAGATGGCCTGTGGGTAAGCTGAACCTTACTCTCAATTTTATTTACATTCTGCCCACCAGCTCCTCCAGAACGAGAAGTTTGCATATCTACATCTGCCGGGTTTAAATATACATCCACTTCTTCTGCCTCTGGCAAAACCACCACAGTGGCTGCAGAAGTATGAACCCTTCCGGCTGTTTCTGTTTCTGGCACACGTTGCACGCGGTGAACACCACTTTCGTATTTTAAGATGCCATATACATCTTCGCCACTTACTTCAATAATAATTTCTTTGTAACCACCTGCAGTACCTTCAGTAAAATCTACAACCTCTGTTTTCCAACCTCTTTTTTCGCAGAAATACATATACATGCGGTATAAATCTCCTGCAAAAATACTTGCCTCATCACCACCTGTTCCGCCCCTAATTTCCAATAGCGCATTTTTGCTATCTTCAGGGTCGGCCGGAATCATCAATATTCTTACTTCTTCCTCAATAGGTGCTATTTTTGGCTCAAGCTCATCCAATTCCATTTTGGCCATTTCACGCATTTCATCGTCCTTTTCGGTTTTCAGAATTTCTCTGGCGTTTTGTATATTACCTACTATATTTTTATATTCAAAGTACTTATCTACAATCTTTTGTAATCCTTTGTATTCGCGGTTCATTTGGGTAAAACGCTTCATGTCGGCCAATACATCGGGCTGACTTAATTGCTCTTCTACTTGCTTAAAACGTTGGTATATGGCTTCTAATTTGTCTAACATGTTGTTTTTGAGAGGGCGCAAAGATAGCGCATCCTAAAGAATTTACAATAAAAGGCTTGCTACTTCTGTGGTTTGTAGCTGTATATACTTATGCCAAAGGGGTTCAATACAAAAAGTCTTTCCTTTTCTACACTAAATGCAGCAAAATTGCTATCTGGCAATTGTAAGGTATCTCTTTGTAATGTGCTGAACCTATAACTGATTAAATTATTGCCATTTCTATAAAATAATTCATCGTTTAAAATCTTAAACTCTTCCTTCAGTTTAATGGGTATGGTTTTAATGTAATTGGCAAAAACATCAAACACCAAAATGCCTTCAGTACTATCATTTACAAATACCCTCGATCCATTGTCGATAATAAGAGATGGATTTAAATTTTTACTTTGGGCAAATTGCAAAACATTGCCACTTGCTTGGATAAGATTGCCCTCTTTGTTCAAATTTTTTAATTGTAAATCGCCTTGGTCGAAAACCCAAATGGTATTGTTGTAACTCCTGGCAATAGCCGATGCCTGCGTTATTCCAGCATCGCTGAGATTTAGCTTGCCTCTGTAAGCAAGGTTATTGTCCAAAAATACTATAGCATTCATTTCTCTATAAAATAGGTATAATTCCATGGGGTTGCTGGCATCAATATGAGTAATATTACCTTGATAGGCATAGTTGAGGGTACTTAACAACTTGCCTGTGGCATCATATTTATACAGTTGATTGGTATTGCTCACCACATAAATATTACCCACCCTATCTGTTTCTATGTCTTTAGCCTGAATACTAATTTGGGTCAATAAATTCCATGAGGGTTGAAAGCTACTCATGAGGATAAAACATACCATGCCAACTAAATATTTGCCAGCATTTGTAACTAACCCAATTGGATATTTAGCCTTCAAATTTTTCAATTGTTAATGCTTGTCCGTCGTAAACTGCATAGGTATTAAACCCAATCCAATCGCCAAGGTTCACGTATTTTTTGGTTTGATCCAACTCATAAATCATGGGTAAATGACGGTGGCCAAAAACGTAATATTCACTTTTATCACCTTGAGCTATTAGTTGCCTGCAATACTTAACCAAAAATTCTTCTTCCCCATTAAAGGTGAAGTTTCCATCAAATGTTTTGAGTTTACTTCTGTGACTCAAATAATTGGCAAAGCCTATTCCAAGGTTAGGATGAATAAAGGCAAAAATTCTTTGGAAGAACTTATTTCTATAAATCCATAAAATGAAGTTGAATCGCCAACCATCTCCTAAGCCATCGCCATGACCAATATAAAAGAGGTTTTTTCCTAGCTGAATACAAATAGGTTCAGCATGAACCTGAACACCTAGTTCTTTTTCAAAATAGCCAAACTGCCACAAGTCATGGTTGCCATGAAAAACATGAACAGGTATGCCCTCATCTGCAAATTCTGCAATTTTGGCAAGTAGCCTAACATTTCCCTTTGGAACAACCAGTTTATATTCAAACCAAAAATCAAAAGTATCCCCTAAAAGGTACAAGGCCTCGCAATCTGGTTTTATTTGGTTCAGCCAGCGAATAATCCTTTTCTCTCTTTCAAAACTAGAGGTGGCATCTGGAATACCTAAATGGAAATCGGAAGCAAAATAAATCTTCTTCAAAACAATATTGGCTTAATCTTGCTTGCGGTCGTCTATCAAAAATAAGATAAGCTCTACTGGTCCGTGCGCGCCAATAACCGTTTTAGGTAAATTGTCGGTATCAGAGCTTGGTAACTCATCGGTTCTGCTTGGCCCAGTAATATAACTCATCATAGAAGGCATGTTTTTTCCATAGCGGTTGCGCATGCTTTGCAAAGATTCTTTGATATCTAAAACTACCTGCGACCTCTTGGCAATTACCACATGAACAGGAGGCCAAATGGTGAGCGCCCTGCTGTTTTTTGAGCTACTAACTAAGATTGTACCCGAGCTTGCCAATAATGATTCGCAGCCTGTAATGGACGCCTGTATTTTTTCTAAATTTTCCTTCTTATTATAATAGTGAATGCCAGACTCATCTAAAATAGTTTGAATAGGATTTTCCCAACTAAAGATATACTTCCATTTGCGTTCTTCAATGAGGTCGAGCAGTTTATCTACGCAATCAAATTGGTTATCGCAATAAACAAATTGACCATTCACTGCTACAAATTTTTTCACAAACATCTCAGAGAGTGTTTCACCCTCGGGGCGCACAAACACATTGCTTTCCAGGTCTATGTTCTGAAAGCTACTCTTTGATTTATAATTTAAGGCAGTTCTTACCTTCTTTAGGATTTTCTCCTTTGATGTTGTTATTTCCTTTTCCAATGAACCGCAATTTATATAAATAATGTGGCACAAAAAAAGCTGTTTTAACTTTAGGGTCAAAACAGCTTTTTCTTATGGGTATTAAAATTACGATTCTTTTTTCAAAATAGGTGTTTTGGTCATGATGTGCAACAGGTCGTTTAACTTGGCATTTAGCTCATTTCTGTTTACAATAAAATCTAAGAACCCATGCTCCAAAACAAACTCCGAACTTTGGAAACCTTTTGGCAAATCTTTTCCAATGGTTTCTCTAATTACCCTGGGACCAGCAAATCCAATTAAGGCTTCTGGTTCGGCAATGTTCACATCGCCCAACATGGCATAACTAGCAGTTACTCCACCCGTGGTTGGATCAGTCAGTAAAGAAATATAAGGCACTCCTGCCTGACCCAATAGGGCAAGTTTAGCAGAAGTTTTGGCCATTTGCATCAATGAGAAAGCCGCTTCCATCATACGCGCACCGCCAGATTTGGAGATAATCATCAAAGGAATTCTATTCTCACGCGCATAATCAATGGCTCTAGATATTTTTTCGCCCACCACACTACCCATACTGCCACCAATAAATCCAAAATCCATACAAGCAACCACCAACTTCATGTCGTCTGCAATATTACCCACAGCAACACGCATGGCATCACTTAAGCCACTTTTCTCCTGCGATTCAACTAGGCGCTTGGCGTATTCTTTGGTATCTTTAAAATGCAAGGGATCGCTAGGCATAATATTGGTAAAAAGCTCTTCAAAGTTATTGCCAAAAAGAATTTCAAAATACTCATGAGAGCCTACCTTATCATGGTAGTTGCAATTAGGGCACACATACGCATTGTTTTGATGATCCTCCACCAAAAAAGTTTTCTTACACCTACTGCACTTGTGCCACAAACCATCTGGCACCGATTTCTTCTCGGATGTTAGGGTAGTTATTCCTTCCTTTACGCGTTTATACCAACTCATTTCAAAACATTAATAAGGTTCGAAATAAAAGCATCCAATCAATTATACCAAGAAAAATTACTTAAAGTGTTGGTTTATAGGAGGTAGTCTTTGGGGTTAGGCTTCTGGCACCTAGCATCTGGCACCTGGCTTTTAGCAGTTGCCTGGCATTTAGCAATTACCGGTCACTGAGCTCGTCGAAGTGTTATTCGGGTTGAGTGGAAACATAATAACAGCAGAAAATATACCTTTATTATCATGGCAGTAAAATAGCTATTTTTGCCAGCAGCCAGATGCTAGAAGCCAGAAGCTCCTTCCTACTCTCTCGCCAATTTTCCGGTTTGAACCAAACGCCCATCGATTATCATTTGATAGGTATATAAACCTGCGCTAAGGGTTTGTACAGGTATTTTTAATTGTCCGCTTAGGCCGCCAAATTTTTGCATGCTCATGGTTTGACCCAAAGAATTTTGAACTAGCAATTCGCCTTGTTGGTAAGTATTGTTTATTTGATAACTAATGGTAAGGTCGTGATTAAATGGATTAGGATATGCTATTACTTTTATTCCTGATTCGTATGAATTTGAGGAT
>JBILJL010000207.1:0-4596 GCA_044377255.1 Bacteroidia bacterium | reverse complement strand
GAATTTGTAGAACAAGTAAAATTTCCTTCTCACGGACTAATCATTAAAAAGGCCAAAGACGATTTTACCGACATAGTTAAATCAATAATAAGTCGCGAAAATCTGGAAAGAGTGTTCAATGATTTCGCCTCAAAATATGGAAAAGCTTATGTAGAAACAGATATGCGGGCTATGTATAACCCCACAAGAATGAGAGTGATTGAAAGTGCTACTTGGAAACTGACAAAAAAAATAAAAACATGCTGCCCAAATTGCGGTACTCCGGGTTTTTCGGTCACAGATTCCATTCAAGGATTACCTTGTGGGTATTGCAATTTTCCAACGCGAAGCACCCTGAGTTTTATCCATTCCTGCCAAAAATGCAGTTTCATCAAAACAGAAAATCATCCGAATGGCAAGCGTTCCGAAGATCCTATGTACTGTGACGTTTGTAATCCTTAAAATGATGAATACAACATTTCACCAAACTACCATCAATTTTGATGGTAGTTTGGATAAGAAACAACTCTTTTAATTACCAGAAAATATTTTCACAGATATACTTACACGTCTTTCGCGAGAGGCTTTAATACCAAAAACCGATTCATTAACCAAATCATAACTGCTCGATACATCTTTAGGTGCTTCTAACTCGCCCACTGCCTGCTCCCAAAAAGTAATCCTATTGGTTTCAATGGCGTCATACAAGGCACCATCATTCCATTTCTTTAAGTACCTGATAACAGATACTATCCTACGCGTACTTAATTTATTATTATATTCTTCAGAGGCAATTGGCGAGCAATATGCACTCACTCCCACCTCAACCTGCACGCCTTGGTTCAATTTTGATTGTATGAGTTGCAACATACCATTCATTTCCTCATAACCTCCTTCAACATGATCAACAAAAAAGGCGTCTAAACTTGCTTTGATATCTGCCGATTTATCATAAAAATCATCCATGTTTTTAATATACGATTCAAATGAATTTTGATAGGTAAAGCTTGGGCGGTACAATTGGAATGTGCGTGGTTCATCATTGTTGAAATAAACAACAGTATTATTAACTTTTGCCACGGAACCCTTTTTACCAGGCAATTGGTCCATGTTTCTAACAATAACAGTAACTTGGGCATTTCCATACAAATCACTATTGCGCTTTTCCTGCAATTCATAATTCAAATAATAGGTTCCCGGAGCCAAGCCTTTGCGTAATTCTATCACTCCAGATTTGGCATTTAAACTTAACTCTTCCCTATCTGTTCTTACATATTTAATGCTTGTATTTTTATTGCTCGCTTTCATCCCATTAATTCTATCATTCGCACGAACATTTATTACATAACCACCATTCACTGTTGTATAAGCTGTATCATTTACCACTTTGATAACTCCCTTTTCTACTTTGTTAGGAGTACTTTTAACAATACTTCGTATTTTAATTTGGGCCAAGGCATCACTTTCTTTACCAGTTAAGGCCAATGCTTTATTTCCGCCATCTTGTTTGGCTCGAACCAAAATACTAACTTCTGCCGTATCACAAAAACCGGTATTGTTTAGGCTACAAATAGCATATAAGAATTTATAAACACCAGGAGTTGCACCAGCATTTATTTTAACTTTTCCATCCTCCTTACTAACAGTCAACAATCCCTCTAATGGGTTCGATAAAACATGAAGGTTTACAGCTGCTGGCTGAACCAAAAGTCCGTTCAAACTATCATTGTCCAAGATGCTTCCGAACTTAAAATTACGTTCATTATTATCTGCCACAAAATAATTGTCGCTGGCATTAATAGGATTAACTTTTAAGGAAATTTCTTTGTATAATTTTCCATCTACTACCTTATACTCATTGCTAGTTCCTTGATACCAAATAAATCCGTCTTTGTAAGCCGTAAATTTAACTGCACGATTCATATCGGCTGAATCTTTTATAACACAATTCTCCACTCCAGCTTGGGTCATAAGTTCCCCTGCATGAGAGCCATCTTCATAGGAGTAATTAACTTTTACTCCACCAATCTCTGCTCCACTGTTTTCATTAAATACCTTCACGTACAGTGATTGTTTTTCTGGTTCACTTAAAACAAAGTGGTAAATATTGTCATCAAACTTGCTGGTATATCTATTAGAAGAAAAATACCCTTCCTTACTTGACTTAAACATGATCCCAAAATCATCATAAATACTATTAAACGGTTCATTCAATAAATACCTATTACCATCTTTAAACAACACCATATCTATTCCTCCTGTTGTTTCAATATGATCACTACCATAAAGCAAATTATCATCCTCATTTAAACTTGGAAATACCTCATCGTATTCAGAATTAACTTCTGCCCCCAAATTACTTGGTGTACCCCATTTGGAGCCATCCCACTGTATTTTATATAAATCAAATCCTCCAAAACCTCCTGGCATGTCCGACGAAAAATAGAGTGTTTTGGTTTTATTGTCATAAAAAGGGTGTTGCGATGAAAAGGTAGATTTACAAAAGTCCAGCACTTTTGCCGAACTCCAAGATTTTTTGGCATCACGATGGAAAAACACCAAGCTTAAATTTTGAATATTTTTATTGTTCTCATGAGCATAATTCCTCGATAAAACCACCAAATTGGTATCAGAAGAAATAGCAATTGGACCATCATGTAACTTGGTATTAATACCCTTTGGAAGATAGGCTGGATATGGAATTCGCTTACCTTTTTCGGTAAAAGGATAAACATCTAAATAAGGCATTTTATTATACAAATACCCAAAATTACGTTCGTTACTGGCAGTTGTTCTTGAAGTGGTAACAAACAATATATTGTTCCAGTAAAAAGAGGAGAAATCTTCATTTACAGAATTGCCAGCAAAGGTGTCAATAACCGTATACATAAAGTAATCGGTTTTAAAATAATTTGTTTTCTTGTAGTACGGCGATTTCTCTCTGAGCATGGTAGAAGCATATACATAATTACGCCTAGTTTGAGGCGTATTTATAGCACTCTTTTTATCAGCCATCTTATAATAATATAATGCTTGAGGATATTTACCTTGCTGGTATAATGCTTCGGCCAATTGAAGCACCATTGTATCATTTAACTCATTCTTTTGATCGAGTAAATATTTTTCGGCACGCTCATAGTCAAAATAATAAGCGTATTTTATAGCCTTATCAACCTGAGCGTTGGTGGATTTTAAATTCAGTAATAACATGAACCCAATGCTCAAAAAAACAAGATAATTTATATTCGTAATTTTTTTCATTCGACTTGCCTTTTAAATCTGTTTAGATGGAACTAAAAATGGTTTGAACACTATAAAAAATATCTAGGAGATTTAACTTTCTTTTTATACTTAGTTTGCCAGTTAACTCTAAGAGATAACTCATGTGTTTGTTTAGATATCATTTGCACATCACTTATTGGGTATTCATACATATAACCTACATAAAACTGTGGAGATATCTTATAGCCAACCAAGAAACCAAAAGCATCTTTGTAACGAATCATTGGACCAAGGTCTAAGAAATCCTTGTAGTTAAACACAAAGTTTACATCCACCGAAAGCGGTGAATTTGCCACCTTTTTAAACAATAGACTTGGCGTAAAAGTGATGTCTTCCTTAACCACCATATTGGCTCCACCATAAATAAAAAAATGGTTTTGCAAATTGGTTAAAACAGCATCACCTTCCTTTATTTGTTTGTTAAATAAACGTGGCATAGATGCTCCAAAAAAATATTTTTCACTATAAAGTAATACTCCAGCGCCCATATTCATATACAAACCAGAATTGTAATTGGTATTAAAATTTGGATCACCTGCTTGTCCAATTGCCAAAGTAGTTAAGTTGGCCCGCATATTTGAAACACTTGCGCGTACACCTCCAGAAAATGTCCAACTCTCATTTAATTGCACTTGGGTGGCTATATCTGCCTGAACCGTTACAGTATTTGTTGGGCCAATTTTATCATTATAAACACCTCCAGCTAATCCTAGATTCTTTTGTAAACGGGTATTTGCAAAAATAGAATTGGTTGTAGGAGCTCCATCCATACCTAACCATTGTTTCCTGGTTAAGATGCCCACCTGATTATTATCCTGTACTCCTGCTTGCGCTGGATTTAAGATGGTTGAATTAAAAATATATTGCCCGTAAGTTGGGTCTTGCTGAGCCATAAGTTGGATAACACCCAACATAAAACTTAAACTTATTAGTATGCGTTTCATTTTCTTTTGGTTCAATTATTATTTACTAATATATACATAACCCGAAATTGCCTTAGCCCCTTCCTGAAGCTCCAATACATAGAAATAGGTTCCACTAGGTAATGGAATATTTTCGGAGCTATTTGACCCTGTTTCAAGTGTTCCTTTCCAAGTATTTTTGTATCCGCGTTCTTCAAATACCACTGTACCCCAGCGGTTGTAGATTCTTAAATAATTATCCGGGAATTTTTCTACGCCATCAATCACAAAACCATCATTAATTCCATCATTATCTGGCGAAAATCCTGCTGGTACAAAAACGTCTTGCTCACATTTTTCTCTGTTATATGCCACAGAATATGTGCTCTGAACCTTACATCCATTTGAATCGGTGGCAGTAAACTGGTAGGTA
>JBILJL010000206.1:0-4600 GCA_044377255.1 Bacteroidia bacterium | reverse complement strand
GCCTTTGATGTTGCTTCAAATCCTGAGTTTTTAAAAGAAGGAGCAGCAATAGACGATTTCCTGAAACCTGATAGAATTGTGGTTGGAATAGAAACAAAGGCCGCAGAGGATATCATGCGTAAATTGTATAAGCCATTTTTGCTGAATGGTCATCCAATTATATTTATGGATGTACCCAGTGCCGAAATGACCAAATATGCAGCTAACTCAATGCTTGCAACCAAAATTAGTTTTATGAACGACATAGCTAATTTATGTGAAATAATGGGAGCAGATGTAAATATGGTTCGCAAAGGAATTGGAAGTGATCCAAGAATTGGTAATAGATTTATTTATCCTGGAATTGGTTACGGGGGATCATGCTTTCCAAAAGATGTGAAAGCCTTGATTAGAACTGCTAGTGAGAATGGACATAACATGAGGATTTTGCAAGCAGTAGAGGATGTGAATGAAGATCAAAAGGGTGTTTTATTTGGTAAAATCAGCATGCATTTTAAGGGTGACTTAAAAGGTAAATCGTTTGCCATGTGGGGTTTGTCATTTAAGCCTAAAACAGACGATATGCGCGAAGCACCATCATTAGTAATTATTGAAAAGTTATTGCGTGCTGGAGCAAATGTTAAAGCTTATGATCCAGTGGCTATGCATGAAGCTAAAAAGGATTTAGGTGAAACTATTGAGTATTGTAAAGACCCTAATGATGCATTGATTGATGCTGATGCTTTATTAATTGTAACTGAGTGGCCAGAGTTTAGAACCCCTAATTTTAAGGTAATGGGAAAGCTCATGAAACAGAAAGTGATTTTTGATGGCAGAAATATCTATGATATAGAAGAGATGAAAGAGCAGGGTTTTGATTATTATTGCATAGGTATAAACACAAGTAAGTAAACATGGCAAATAAAAGAGTATTGATTACAGGAGCCGCTGGTTTTTTGGGTTCCCATTTATGTGATCGTTTCCTAGCGGAAGGATATGATGTTGTAGGCATGGATAACCTTATTACAGGTGATTTGAAAAACATAGAACACCTATTTAAAATAAAGGAATTTGAATTCTACCACAACGATGTAAGTAAATTTATTCACGTGCCAGGAGACATAGATTATATATTGCATTTTGCTTCACCTGCAAGTCCAATTGATTATTTAAAAATTCCAATTCAAACTTTAAAAGTAGGTTCATTAGGCATTCATAATTGCTTAGGATTAGCTAGGGTTAAAAATGCACGAGTTCTTATTGCATCTACCAGTGAAATTTATGGAGATCCAATGGTGCATCCGCAAACTGAAGAGTATTGGGGTAATGTTAATCCAGTTGGGCCAAGAGGTGTTTATGATGAAGCCAAAAGGTTTCAAGAAGCAATGACAATGGCTTACCATACTTTTCATGGGTTAGAAACAAGAATTGTAAGGATATTTAATACTTACGGACCAAGAATGCGTTTAAATGATGGCAGGGTATTGCCAGCTTTTATTGGACAAGCTTTGCGTGGTGAAGATTTAACTATGTTTGGTGATGGCAGTCAAACTAGGAGTTTTTGTTATGTGAGTGATTTGGTTGAGGGTATTTATAGATTGTTATTAAGTGATTATGCCCAACCAGTAAATATTGGTAACCCTGATGAAATTTCTATCAGAGAGTTTGGTGAAGAGATTATTAAATTAACGGGCACAAATCAGAAGTTGGTATCAAAACCATTACCTACAGATGACCCTAAACAAAGAAAGCCAGACATTAGCAAAGCAAAAGCAATTTTAGGTTGGGAGCCAAAAGTAAGTAGGGAAGAAGGGTTAAGAATTACCTATGATTATTTTAAAAGTTTATCTCCAGAAGAGCTTAAGAAAACGGCACATCGTTTCGATTAAGTGGCTATAAGTAAATACTATAAAGCCCATTAATTTATTTGATGGGCTTTTTTTATTGATTTTTTTAATTGACATTTGTGAACCAAATAAATAGGTCCTATTTTAAAAACTTATGAAAGAATTTAAATTATTCATTTTTTCTCTAGCTATTCTGGCTATTTCTTCATGCAGTAAAACGGAAAGTCCCACAACAGGTGGGGGCAATAATAATGGAGGTGGCACTACTACACCAACCTATTATATTACGTGCAAAGTTAATGGTGTTCTTACAGATTTTAAATCAATGAATTTAGTTAAGGACGATCCTAATAATGCTCAAGAGATTTTTTTAATTGGAGCCAAAGGTGAAAAGGAATTTCCCACAATCACATTTGCATTAAAATACAAGGCACCAGGTTGGGTGGATGGCTTGAGTTATCAATTAGACGAGAATGATTTTGTTAATACCTGCGAATACAAAAACCAAGGTTTGTTTATATTTAAAAGTACTGCAACACCAGCATCTGCAAGCAGCGGATTAAACATTAAATTTGATAAATTTAGTTTGGCAAAAGATCAATTTGTAAGTGGAACGTTTTCTGGCACACTTCAATTAGAAGAAAACGTAACATCGGTTCTAATCACTGAAGGTAAATTTAAGGTTCAATTCCTAAATTAGGTACGAACCAAATACTAATTATAAATTGGGCAAATCTACGAGTTGGATTTGCCCAATTTTGTTTAACTCCAATTCAGTTGCTTTTCCATTTTCTGATCTCTTGTACATAGGAACAAATTTTGCACCCCAAATTATTTCATTGAAATTATAGCTATGTCTTGTATGGATAATCTGGGCATAAGTATCATCAAAGGCTTTAAACATCAAAATAACTTCAGGACTCATCTCTTTGAGTTCATTTATTGAAAGTCCAAACATGGGACTTTTCTCATCTATGGGATGCACAATGGTCCAGCTAAGTGAGAGCGCGTTTATTTTTGCGTATTCTAAATCAATATTAATAAATCTCCTATTGCCTGTTTCTTTGTCGTGGTAATTAAAAAGCACATTGGCCTCACATTCTATTAATTGGTTTTTTCTTTGATTTGCAATGCGGAACATCAATGCGGTTTTTTCTTGAAAAGGCGAAATTATTGCGTTCTCGCTGAATAATAGCTTGGCATTAGGTCTAGAAAATCTTCCATATAAAACACCGGTTAATAAAGCAAAACTCATTAGTCCTAGCAAGGCTTCTAATGAAGCTAATAAGCTAGCGCAATCGTTAATGGGGTTTACTCTTCCATAGCCTACAGTAGTTAATGTTTGAGCACTAAAGGAGAATACTTCTATAAATAAACTTGTATTTTCTTTTTGAACCAAACCTGTTAAATCTTCAAGGCCAATTAGGTAATATAAGCTAGTGAAAATTAGGTTCAAAACGGTAAAAAGAGACAATGCTAGCAACATAAAATGCCCCCACGACATGGTGATGAGTTGGTGAAAAGGGCTAATTCTTTCAATGAAACTTTGACCAGTTCTTAAAACATTAAACGTTCCATCTGTTTTAAGCAGTCTGTCACCTTGGTTATTGGCACCAGCACCGAAGCCTGTGTAGCGGTCAAATTTAAATTTTTTTTGAAGGTCTGTAAATCTAGACATGCTTAGTAAATTTTTATGATTTTATATTTTCTACTTTTGCTTGCAATGCAAACATTTCATCTCTTAATCTAGCTGCTTCAAAGAAATCCATATTTTTAGAAGCTTTGTTCATTCTACTTTTAGTTTCTTCAATCAATTTATTGAGTTGGGCTTCACTCATGTTTTGGTAAATTGGGTCAGCAGCAATACTAATCATTTCATTTTCTATATAAGGAGTAGGAACAGCTTTTAATATTTGAGAATCTGCCACACTGGTTTGTTGCATGATTTCTTGAATACTCTTTTTAACAGTGGTAGGAGTAATGCCATGTTTGGTGTTATAGGCAATTTGAATTTCTCTCTTTCTGGAATTTTCGTCAATTGTTTTTTGCATGCTATCTGTAATTCTATCTGCATACATAATTACCTTCCCTCTTTCATTTCTTGCAGCCCTTCCCATTGTTTGTGTTAGAGATCTTTCATTTCTAAGGAAACCTTCTTTGTCTGCATCCATAATTGCTACAAGGCTTACTTCTGGTAAGTCTAGGCCCTCTCTCAATAGATTAACACCTATTAATACATCAAATTTCCCAAGTCTTAAATCTCTTAATATTTCAACCCTATCAATGGTTTTTACTTCACTGTGTATATACCTGCATTTAACGTTTAGCTTGGTCATGTATTTACTCAATTCTTCTGCCATCCTTTTTGTTAAAGTAGTAATTAAAACACGGTCGCCCATTTTTATTCTTTCATCAATTTCCTCCAATAAATCATCTACTTGGTTCAGGCAAGGCCTTACCTCAATGGTTGGGTCTAGTAAGCCGGTAGGCCTAATGATTTGTTCAACTACAATTCCTTCGGCTTCTCTTACTTCATAATCGGCAGGGGTGGCACTTACAAAAATTGTTTGAGGAATTAACTTTTCAAATTCATTGAATTTTAGAGGGCGGTTGTCCATAGCGGAAGGAAGCCTAAATCCATATTCAACTAAATTTTCTTTTCTACTTCTATCCCCACCATACATGGCTCTAACTTGCGGCATGGTGGCGTGACTTTCATCAACAATCAATAAAAAATCTTCCGGAAAATAATCTATTAAACAAAAAGGTCGGTC
>JBILJL010000296.1:0-3394 GCA_044377255.1 Bacteroidia bacterium | reverse complement strand
CTAATTTAAAAATTACTGCAAAAAAATAGGCCTTGATGATTTTAATTACATTTTAAAAACTATAAAAAATAGGTTAAAAACTATAAAATAATAACACTATTGACAATGAGATAATTGGCCTAAATTTTAATTCAGTTTAACGCAATTTTCACCTCATTTTTATATCATAATATTTTCTTAATGCCTTTAAAATAAATGATTTATACCCTCAGATGCAATTACAACCTCTTCATTTTTTACTGGATGAATGAAAGTTAATTTACAGGATTGAAGCGCAATCATGCCGTCAGAAAATGGCCTAGACGCACCATATTTTAAATCGCCTACAATTGGGCAACCCATGGCAGATAATTGCGCACGAATCTGGTGCTTTCTGCCTGTTAATAGTTCAATGCTGAGCAGCGTTTTATTGGCAGATTTTTTAAGCAAACGATACTTAAGTTGGGCTTTATCTGCTTGTTTTATCTCGGAAACAAATGCCTTGGTAAAATTCTTATTTTCATCTCGCTTGAGATAATGAGTTAACAGCCCTTCAGTGTTAGGAGGTGTGTTTTCAACCCATGCCTCATAAAATTTGCCAACCAACCTGTCATGAAAAAGTTCATTCATTCGAGCTAAAGCTTTGCTGGTTCTGGCAAACAAAACAACCCCGCTTACTGGCATATCCAAACGGTGAATTACACCTAAAAATACTGCTCCCTCTTTTAGGTATTTTTCTTTGATATAAGCCTTCACCTCTTCCTCTAAAGATAAGGGTTTATTAGGTTCAGGCTGTACGGTTTGCCCCGACTTTTTAAATGCAGCAATTAAGTGATTGTCTTCAAATAATATCTTTACCATTAAGTTTGAATAAGCATTGTAAAGTCTGAAAAAGCAAATTAATACTGCTCTTTTTCATTCGGAAAATCAACTGATTTTACATCGGCTACATACCTCTCAACTGCACCTTGAATTTCATCATATAGGTTTAAATACCGGCGTAAAAATTTAGGTGAAAAATCTTTGTTGATTCCAAGCATGTCGTGGCTCACTAAAACTTGACCATCCACATCTGGCCCAGCACCAATTCCAATGATTGGAATCTTAACCATTTCAGCAACCTGCTTGGCTAATTTAGACGGAATTTTTTCTAATACAATGGCAAAACATCCTGCATCTTCTAACAAGACTGCATCTTTTAAGAGTTTTTGAGCTTCCTCCTCCTCCTTGGCCCTAACCTCATAGGTGCCAAATTTATAAATACTTTGAGGCGTTAATCCCAAATGTCCCATCACAGGTATACCAGCTGTTAGTATTCTTCTTATCGATTCAACTACTTCTTCCCCACCCTCCAATTTTACAGCATGTGCCTCCGCCTCTTTCATTATTCTAATAGAAGAATTGAGCGCCTCTTTTGAATTACCTTGGTAGGAACCAAAAGGCAAATCTACCACCACCAAAGAGCGCTGCACCGCCTTGATAACTGAGGCAGCATGAGAAATCATCTCGTCTAATGTTATTGGAAGTGTGGTTTCATGACCGTGCATTACATTGGAAGCAGAATCGCCAACAAGCAAAACATCCACTTTTGAAGCGTCGAATATTTTTGCCATGCTGTAATCATAAGCTGTTAACATGCTTATTTTCTCTCCACGCATTTTCATTTCTATTAGGGTATGTGTGGTTACCTTTTTTACTTCTTTGTGAATGCTCATAACAAAAAATTGAATTTCAAAGGTAGCCATAAAACCTAAATTCAAATTCTATTGACTAAGTATTTTTGACAGCTGTGAAAAATAAGCTTACTTTGCAAACAATAAATATGAAAAACCTCTTAGTAATCATTTTGTTAAGCCTCACCATGGGCTGTAAAAACGACATCGACATCAATGCACCCTATAAAGATATTGCCATTGTCTATGGTTTTTTGGATCAAAACGACCCAATTCAATATATCCGAATTCAGAAACTTTACCAAAATGCAAGCACCACAAGCACCTCTCAAGGCGCTCAATTTGCCGATTCTTTGTATTTTGATTCATTGAATGTAAAAATCACCAATATTACCAAAAACCTAGTTTATAAATGTAATAGAGTAGATACTTTCCCTAAAGACTCTGGGTTTTTCACCTCGGCCCGAAACACATTTTATGCGGTGAGCATTCCAAAAAACAATGCAGCCAATGATAAATATGAACTGGATATTTTTTATCCAAAAAAGAACGTGCATTTCTATTCTCAAACCTATTTGGTTAAAGATGCTAGCATTCCAATTAGAAAAATATTAATTAAGTTAGAACCAAGCAATCATACTTTTACATACAAATTTACCCCATCTGGCTCTGCTGCTCTGTATGATTTAACTGCTAGGTTCACTTATAAAGAATCGGACGTTTCTGATCCCAATGTTTTTGTCATTAAAAATGTAGATTACCCAATTGCTAAAAGTGTATCTTATGTGGCTGATAGGGAAACTACCCTGAGTATTCGCAGTGTAAATTATGTAGCTTACCTTAAATCACAAATCCCTTATGATTTAAACAAAATTAGAACAGTTGTAGGCATAAGCTATATTGCCTATGGTGGAAGTGCAGAATTTGAAACACTCTTAGATTTAAGCAAACCCAATCTGTCTATTGTTCAAAAGAATCCATTATATAGTAATATTACCAATGGTATCGGCATTTTCTCGAGCCGAAACTTTGTTCAACAAGAGCAAGTTTTAGATCTTTATACAATCACCTTGTTGAGCTCCGAATTACCCAACTTCACCAGATAACTGCCAAATTTTACTGCCAATGGGGCAGAATTTCCAGTTTTTACGCTCAATTTCTGACAGAAAATGGCCTAATTGTGCCTAAATCATAATTGGCATTTTGATTGCTAAATTTAAGCAAAGAAAGAAATTTAACATTATGAGCAAAATTATAGGAATCGATTTAGGAACAACCAACTCTTGTGTATCTGTTATGGAAGGCAACGAGGCAGTGGTTATTGCTAACAGTGAAGGTAGAAGAACTACTCCTTCTATTGTGGCATTTTTAAAAGATGGTGAACGTAAGGTAGGTGACCCTGCAAAAAGACAAGCAGTTACCAACCCAATCAACACCATTTATTCTATCAAGCGTTTTATGGGTCATACCTACACTGAAGTAGCTGATGAAACCAAACGTGTACCATACAAAGTTGAAAAAGGTGACAACAATACACCTCGTGTAAACATTGATGGTAGGTTGTACACCTCACAAGAAATTTCGGCAATGGTGCTTCAAAAAATGAAGAAAACTGCTGAAGATTATTTGGGCATGGAAGTGAAAGAAGCCGTTATTACCGTTCCAGCTTATTTCAACGATGCGCAACGTCAGGCTACCAAAGAAGCCGGCGAAATTGCAGGTTTAACCGTAAAAAGAATTAT
>JBILJL010000205.1:0-4619 GCA_044377255.1 Bacteroidia bacterium | reverse complement strand
TAAACGCAGGTTGGAATTATGGCGAAACAACAGAAATGTTTGCCAACCGTTACACCATTGCTCCTGCTAAAATGGAGTCGGGTGTGTACCGCGGAATTATGGGTAACCAAGCTGCGGCATTGGGCTTAATCTCGGCTTCCGTAAAATCTGGCTTGCCATTGTTTTATGGAACTTATCCTATTACACCTGCTTCAGATATCTTACACGATTTATCTAAATACAAAAATTTCGATATCAAAACATACCAAGCCGAAGATGAAATTGCAGGTATTTGCGCCGCTATTGGTGCTGCCTTTGGCGGACATTTGGCTGTAACAGGTTCATCAGGACCAGGTATTGCTTTAAAAGGGGAGGCTATTGGTTTGGCTACTATGTTAGAATTGCCATTGGTAATTTTAAACATTCAAAGAGCCGGCCCAAGCACAGGTATGCCAACCAAAACAGAACAAGCAGATTTGAACCAAGCCATGTTTGGGAGAAATGGTGAATGTCCTGTTGTTGTATTGGCTGCACAATCTCCTTCCGATTGCTTTACTTTGGCTTACGAAGCTTGTAAAATTGCTTTGCAACACATGATACCAGTTTTCTTCTTAAGTGATGGATACATTGCCAATGGTGCAGAGCCCTGGAAATTCCCTAATTCAGCAGATTTGGAACCAATCAATGTTTCTTTTGCAAAAGAAAGAGCTGCTACCGACGATAAGTTTATGCCATACTTTAGAGATGAAAAACTAAGCAGACCATGGGCTATTCCTGGTACAAAAGGTTTGGAGCATAGAATTGGTGGTATAGAAAAACAGAATGTAACGGGTAATATTAGTTACGATGCTGCCAACCATGAATTGATGACTCATTTGCGCCAAGAAAAGGTTGATAAGGTGGCCGATTTTATTCCTTTGCAAACCATAGATTCTGGTGAAGAATCTGGCGATTTACTCTTGTTAGGATGGGGTGGAACATACGGCGCACTTAGAACTGCAACCGCTCAGTTAATTGCTGAAGGCTATAAAGTTTCACATGCTCAAGTAAGGTATATCAATCCTTTCCCTAAAAACTTGGGTGAAATATTAAGCAGATTTAAAACAGTGGTGGTGCCAGAATTAAACAACGGTCAGTTGGTGAAAATCATTCGCGATAAATATTTTGTGGATGCTATTCCTTACAATAAAATTCAAGGTCTTCCATTCATGAGTCATGAGGTAATTGCAAAAATTAAACAAATTTTAGACTAACAAGTGAGTTTGGTTTGAACCCATAAATTAGTAACTATTTTTAGGTTCGAACCAAAAACTTACGATTAAAAAAATTATATGACAGCAGTAGTAGAAAAATTAACGGCAAAAGATTTCTCGTCGGACCAAGAAGTTAGGTGGTGCCCAGGTTGTGGAGATTACTCCATATTAAAACAAGTGCAAACCATCTTGCCAGATTTGGGCAGGC
Organism: Bacteroidia bacterium; assembly: GCA_044377255.1. Lineage (GTDB taxonomy): Bacteria > Bacteroidota > Bacteroidia > UKL13-3 > UKL13-3 > B1. The sequence continues at coordinate 3,179 of JBILJL010000205.1, read as the reverse complement.
CAAAGGAGGAATTTGTATTCATATCTGGTATAGGTTGTTCGTCGAGGTTTCCATATTACATGGATACTTTTGGCATGCACTCTATACATGGAAGAGCCAATGCAATTGCCACAGGCTTAAAGGCAACTAGACCAGAATTATCTGTTTGGGTAATCTCAGGTGATGGCGATTCAATGAGTATTGGTGGAAACCACTTTATTCATATGTTGCGCAGAAATCCTGATATCAATTTATTGGTATTCAACAACCAAATTTATGGTTTAACAAAAGGACAATATTCGCCAACATCTGAGCAAGGGAAGGTTACCAAATCTACACCAATGGGCTCTATAGATTATCCGTTTAATCCTATTGCATTGAGCTTAGGAGCTGATGGAACATTTGTAGCCAGAACCATGGATAGAGATCCAAAACACCAACAAGCCATGATCCGCAGAGCTTACGATCATCAAGGAACTTCATTGGTGGAGATTTACCAAAATTGCAATGTTTTCAATGATGGTGCTTTTGAAATTTATACCGAGAAATCGAGTAAAAAAGAGCAAACCTTAATGATGGAACATGGCCAACCTTTGGTGTTTGGAGAAAACAATGATAAAGGGATTAAATTGGATGGGTTCAAACCGATTATTGTTGATTTAAACGATAGCTCAGTAAACGATTTGTGGATCCATGATGAAGAAGATTTGGTAAAAGCTACCATCTTATCAAGGTTCTATGATGATCCTGCAAAAGGAGATCATTTCCCTCGTCCGTTTGGCGTGTTTTATGTAAACAACCACAAGGATACTTTTGATAAATTGTTTAATGACCAAATAGCTTACGCCAAAGAAAAAATGGGCAAAGGCGATTTAGATAAACTCATAGCAGGCAAAGAAACCTGGGTAGTGAATTAATTTTTTGCCACAAAGGCACAAAGGCACGGAGTAAAGCAATTTACTTCGTGTTTTTTTTTTGCCACGAAGGCGCCAAGGCACTAAGAAAATTAATTTAGCCCATTCATTTTTTTTAATTTAATTAAAAGTAAGCTTTGTGCCTTAGAGCCTTGGTGGCAATTTTTTTTTATTGTTGTGAAAACTTAAGTTTCATTGTAATAATTAGAATTATGGAAAAATTAATAAATAAGGGCATTAAATTTGATTAAAAATTGCCATTATATGAATAAAATTTACGCTCGTTCTTGGCTGAAATATGCTTTTTTAGCCATTTTGGTTGGATTATCTACTGTTACCTTTACCAATTCTGGTGGGCCATCTGCGGGTTTAACAGGAGCACCTGGAGATGGAAATTGCACCAATTGTCACAGTGGCTCCCCAGTAACCTCTGGAACTGCCTTTGATGCCATATCAATTACAGGTTTGCCAAGCGGTGGCTATGCACCCGGAACAAGTTATACCTTAACATTAAATGGAGGAGCAGCAGCCACTGCTAAAAACGGGTTTCAGTTGATTGCACTTTCTCCAAGCAACACAATGGCAGGCTCATTTACCTCCGGAACTGGAAGTCAGGCTATGGTTGGTGGCGGAGGAAAAACCTATTTGGGCCATACCTCCGCAGGAAATACTCAAAGCAGTTGGACCTATACTTGGACAGCCCCTAACCCTAGTGTTGGAACCGTTACCTTTTATGTGGCTTTAAATGCTACCAATTCTAATAGTGGTACAGGTGGTGATGTGGTTTACTTAAAAACCATTACAGTGAGTGGTGGTAATTTACCTGTAGCAACAATTACCTCACCAACAGCGCCAGCAGTATTTTGCGCAGGCGATTCTATACAATTTACAGGTACGGCTACCAATAGCCCATTAAGCTATGCTTGGGATTTCTTGGGTAATAGTCCAAGTAGTTCTACCCTACAAAATCCTAAAATTAGGTTTGCCAATGCAGGTTTTTATACTGTTAGGTTTAGGGCAACCAATTCAAGTGGTACCTCTACCAATGCGCAATTAACCTTGCAAGTAGTAGCTAAACCAACTGCAACCATTACTCCATCTGGAAATCAAACTATTTGTGGCGGAGATTCTGTTACCCTTACAGCTAATTCTGGTGCGAATTTATCCTACTTATGGAGTCCTGGAAATCAAACTACCCAAACTATTAAGGTGGGAGCTTCAGGTAATTATTCTGTAAGAGTAAGTTCCTTAGCTAATTGTTTTACCAATAGTAGTGCAGTAACCATGACAGTTGCTCCTAAGCCAACTTTGAGTGCAACGCTTTCAAGCAATACTTTGTGTATTGGTGATAGTTTGGAAATTGTAGCTACACCAGGTTTGCAAAATTATAAATACTATCTTGGCTCAACCTTAATGGATTCAAGCAATAGAAGTACCGTAAAATTTCAGGTAATGAACAGTTTTACCAATGTCTATGTTATTGGTTCAAACGGAATTTGTAATACTGATCCTATAGTTAGAACGGTAACCATTTCTAGCAAACCATCTGCTCCAGTTATTGCTTGCGGACCAATATTCCCTAATTCAGTAGCCTTTACCATTACAGGCACAAACCCACAAATTAGTTTAGACAGTGGCAAAACTTTTATAACACCAAACCAAGGAAATACACATGTAATAAACGGTTTGAACCCAAACACGCAAGTATTGGCTTATGCAAGAACCACCGCTAGTGCCCCTTGCTTGTTTTCCTTGAGTAGCAATAAAACTTGTGCAAGTGCCAATTGCACGCCACTAACTTTAAAAATTACTGCACCTAAATATGTTTGTCCGAGTAGTCCTATTTCGAATAGAATGATAAGAATAGTTTCTACAAATGCCATTAATCCATATTTTAAATACGACTACCCACCACCAAGTATAGGCAGTGGTTGGACTAAAAATGATTCGTTTCCTGCAAATAATAGTTTCGTGGGAAGTCAGATTCACAAGGTAACTGTAATAGATTCTGCCAATGCATTTTGCCCAACTAAGGATACCAGTTTTTCAGTTTTTGTGGTAGCATTTCCAGGTGCACAGCCTACAATACAATTGGATAAAACGCAGTATTGCGAAGGTGGTTCAATTACGTTTAATGTGACTAATCCTAATTCAAATATCAACAAGGTTAAATATTATACAGTTATTGGTTCAAACCGAACAGAATTTGCAGCTAAAGCCAAACCAGATTACATGTATGGTCCAGTACCACTTAGTCCAACTTTTCCAAATGGAACCATAGTTACA
>JBILJL010000010.1:0-19083 GCA_044377255.1 Bacteroidia bacterium | reverse complement strand
ACACCAAAATTCCAAGCCTCCTCCGGACTAAAACCATAAGCCGTCTTCGGCAAAAATGCATTGGTAAAATTCCAAGTCCGCGCACTAATGAGTGTGCCCATATTTTCACTAATGACATTTGAAGTGCGCCAGCCCTTTCCCGCAACTGCCCTAAATACAGTGGTAGCCAAAGGTGCATAACGCAAATGAAGGCGAGGTATCAATTTCCAATCAAAATAATTGTGGTAATCTATTCTTGCCCCAGCAACCAAAGTAAATATAGCTAAGTAAGAATAAGTGTATTCTGTAAAGGCTCCACTTACCTGTTCATTTCTATTAAAAACATAAGCCTGTTTGTTGAATAATTTTTCGTTGACAATATCTGTTTGGTTGCTAAAACCTGAGCGAATTCTATGGTTTGTGTTACCTATAATATCTTGATAAATTAAATTTGCATAGTAACTTGTTTGTTCACCTTTATATAAATTATTCCCAAAATAATTATCATATTTTTGGATGGAGACATTGGCTTGGAATCCAACACTGCGGTATTTAAATCGAGGGAAAACATAACCTAATTTTATAAAACCACTCAGCCTTTCTGCATCAATTTTTGTTCCGTAAACAGCATTATTGGCAGTGTCTTGCATACTTTCTTTAAAGTTAACTTGTCCGCCAATTTTCTTGTCTTTTACGTATTGAACCGAGGCATGAAATACCAATCCTGTTTTGTTATCTATAAACATGCGGTATAAAATATTTGCTTGTTCACCCAAAGGATTATCCAAATAGCCATCCTTGTTTTGATCCATTCGCAATGAGTAGGTACTGCCATGTAAAAAGAGCGCATGCGAAAACTTTTTAGTAGGCTGAAATGCCAATACCAAGTTGGTTTCGTACCTTCCACCTTGGCTTGCATAAGCATTCAAATATACCTTCTCTTTAACCAAAGGTTTGTGTAACTCTACATTAATTTGACCCGAAATACTTTCGAATCCATTTACCACAGAGCCCACTCCTTTGCTTACTTGGATTGAATTAACCCAAGTGCCGGGAACATAGTTTAAGCCAAAATTTGTTGCAATGCCTCTAATTCCGGGCATTTGTTCCATACTCATTTGGGTATATTGCCCAGCAAGACCAAGCATTTGAATTTGTTTAGATCCAGTAATGGCATCACTGTAGGCAACATCCACGCTTGGGTTTGTTTCAAAGCTTTCGGATAAATTGCAACAAGCTGCCTTGAACAATTCTTTTTCGTTCATGATGGTAGTTTTCCATGGATCAATAAATGAAACCTCCGAAGATTTACGCTCATATGAAATAACCGCATCTGCGAAATTTCTTTTACTAATCATCAATACCTTTAAATAATTACCGCCATTTACGGTAATGGTATCATTTTTAAAACCCAAAGCTTGTACTACCAATTGATTGCTTTTGGCATCGATGGGAATATGAAATACGCCATTACTATCAGTACTTACAGCGTTTATATTCCCTATCCAATGAACAATAGCACCAGCTATGGGTTCAATGCCCCCCTTTTGCGTAGTTTCAACAACTACACCGTTAAGCACAATAGCATTTTGGGCACTTAATTTCACCAATGAAACTATGCCCAACAAAAAAACAAGAAATCCCTTCATTAATCGTGGTGCGTATTGGGCTTTTCGCGGTACAAACAACAATCAGGTAATTTACTGTAAACCTCATCTGGAGCCTTTTTTGTTTCGGTATCGTGGCCACTTGCTGCAATTGCATCCTGCACTTTATCGACTGTTATTTTATTTGGATTATAAATGAGTGTCATCATTTTAGTATCCACATCCCACTCTGCCGACTTTACCCCTTTTAAATCGCAAGCATCCGTGATTCTACTCTGGCATTGCGGACAATTGCCATAAACTTTAAAAGTAACTTTTTCAGTTTTGCTTTTTTGTGCACTTGCACTTAAGGTGAATAGCATTACACCCATGAGGAGGAATATTTTTTGAATGTTTTTCATTTCGTTTTTTTTATACTATCATATTTGGTTCAAAAAGCAGTCAAATATAAATTAAGGCTTTTTGAAAATAATAAAAAATGAATTGCTGTATTTGAGCAAAATCATTACCTCCAGCTTCAGCACAATCACAATTATCTGGGAAGATTTAACTCGTAAACAAACTCATGCTCATTAATTCAATGCCACAAAAATGGGTAACTAATGGCATCTAAATCACATCTTTATTTAGATAAATGCCATTAATTTTTGTGGACGTTTGAATAACTTAATACAAAGTTAACCCTTTTATCTACCAAATAATCAAGGAAATATTTTTTCCCCGAGGAAAATCACTTACATTTGCAGTCCTTTTTTAAACAAACATGCAGAATATCAGAAATATAGCTATTATAGCCCACGTTGACCATGGTAAAACTACTTTGGTTGACAAAATCATTCACCAAACTTCACTTTTTCGTGAAAACCAAGATAAAGGCGACTTAATCCTTGACAACAACGATCTTGAGCGTGAAAGAGGTATCACTATTTTGGCAAAAAATATCTCAGTAAATTACAAAGGTACCAAAATCAATATCATTGATACTCCTGGTCACAGTGACTTTGGCGGTGAAGTTGAACGTGTATTGAATATGGCTGATGGTGTATTATTATTGGTTGATGCCTTTGAAGGTCCGATGCCACAAACTCGTTTTGTATTGCAAAAGGCGCTTGCTTTAGGTAAAAAACCTATTGTGGTAATTAACAAGGTTGACAAGCCAAATTGCCGCCCAGATGAGGTGCATGATGCAGTATTTGATTTGTTTTTTAACCTTGAAGCAACAGAAGAGCAATTGGATTTTCATACCATGTATGGCAGTTCTAAAATGGGTTGGATGGGCAGAGATTGGAAAAATCCAACAACAGATTTTACTGAATTATTAGAAGATATTATTACTCAAATACCTGCGCCAGTTGTACCTGAAGGAAATTTGCAAATGCAAATCACTTCTTTGGATTACTCTTCGTTTACTGGTCGTATTGCCATTGGTAGAATTTTACGTGGCAGTATTAAAGTAAACCAACCTGTAAGTATTGTAAAACGTGATGGTTCGATCCAAAAATCTCGTATCAAAGAATTGTATACATTTGAAGGTCTTGGAAAAATGAAGGTGGAAGAGGCTGTTGGTGGTGATATTTGTGCGGTTATGGGTATAGATGGTTTTGAAATTGGTGATACCATTGCCGATTTTGAAAATCCTGAAGGTTTAATCCCAATTAAGATTGACGAACCTACCATGAATATGTTGTTTTGTATCAACAACTCGCCATTCTTTGGTAAAGAGGGTAAGTTTGTTACCTCACGCCATTTACGTGATCGCTTGTTTAAAGAACTTGAAAAGAATTTGGCCTTACGTGTAGAAGAAACCGACGCAGCAGATTCCTATTTGGTATTTGGAAGAGGTATTCTTCACTTATCCATTTTAATTGAAACCATGCGCCGCGAGGGCTATGAATTGCAGGTTGGCCAGCCTCAAGTTATTGTTAAAGAAATTGATGGCAAAAAATGTGAACCAATTGAAATATTAACCGTAAACGTTCCAGAAGAATATTCTGGTAAAGTAATTGAGTATGTGAGTCAGCGTAAAGGTGATATGCTTGTGATGGAGCCTAAAGGAGATTTGATTCACTTAGAATTTGAAATACCTTCACGTGGTATCATTGGTTTGCGTAACAATATTTTAACTGCAACTGCAGGTGAGGCAATCATGGCTCACCGTTTCAAGGCATTCGAACCTTGGAAAGGTGCTATTCCTAACCGTGGTAGTGGTGTAATGATTTCTGGTGAGCAAGGTAAAGCCATTGCTTATTCAATTGATAAATTGCAAGATCGTGGTAGCTTCTTTGTAGAGGCTGGCGAAAATATATATATGGGTCAGGTAATTGGTGAAACCAATCGTCAAGACGACTTAGTAGTAAACATTACCAAAGAGAAAAAATTAACCAATATGCGTGCATCTGGAACGGATGAAAAAACACGTATGGCGCCAAAAATCAACTTCTCATTGGAAGAATGTATGGAATACATTCAGGGTGATGAACTAGTTGAAATTACGCCTACTTCACTTCGTTTGCGCAAAGTGCATTTGGAAGAAAATGAACGCAAACGTTTTAAAAACTCATTGGCTAATTCATAATTAGCTTCAAATAAATAATTTTCAGTGTTGCGAAAAATGCCGCAACACTGAAAATTTAAATCTCAATTATTCAACTCCAAATCCCTCGGGAATCATCTTATAAAATGACTGCTGAACAATTAAAAGATCTGAAGTTAAGGGCAGACGCCCTGAGGAGGTATCTTTGACGTCGATGATAAACTATTAGACATCAAAGAAGAAGAAGCTAGGACGCTCATGCCGGGCTTTTGGGACAATCCGAAGGAAGCCGAAAAGCACATTAAAGGAACCAGAATGAAAAAAATCTGGACCGATGCTTATGCAAATATGGTATCTGAGCTAGACGACCTTTCCATTTTATTTGAATTTTATCAGGCAGGTGAAGGAACCGAAGAAGAGGTTGAAGCTAGCTATCAAAGTGCTGCCAAAGTTGTTGAAGAGCTTGAATTTAAAAACATGCTCAGCAACGAGGAAGACCAAATGAATTGCATGATTAACATCAATTCTGGAGCAGGCGGAACTGAGAGTCAGGATTGGGCAGAAATGCTCATGCGCATGTACATAATGTATGCAGACAAGCATGGCCTAAAAGCTGCGGTTGTTGACGAGCAGGCAGGTGATGGTGCTGGAATTAAATCATGCGCCATTGAAGTAAGTGGCGATTTTGCTTATGGTTTTTTGAAAGGTGAAAATGGCGTACATCGTTTGGTGCGCATCTCCCCTTTTGATAGCAATGCAAGAAGACATACATCCTTTGCATCTGTATACGTGTACCCTATAGTGGATGAAAGCATTGAAATTGACATCAAAGATGCAGATATAGAATTCCAAACATCTAGGTCAGGCGGAGCTGGAGGACAAAATGTAAACAAGGTTGAGACCAAAGTTCAGCTTACCCATAAACCCACAGGAATTGTGATTGTTTGTCAGGTAGACCGATCTCAAAGTGCCAATAAAGACAGAGCCTTAACCATGTTACGTTCGCAATTGTATGAGTTGGAGTTACGCAAGCAAAATGAAGCAAAATCAATTATTGAAGCTGGTAAAAAGAGAATTGAATGGGGAAGCCAAATACGTAACTACGTATTTCACCCCTACAAATTGGTGAAAGATTTGCGCACAGATACAGAAACATCAGATGTACAAAAAGTAATGGATGGTGGCTTAGATGATTTTATCAAAGCTTACCTGATGGAAAACTCAAAAAACTAAGCTTTTTACTTTCTATGAATAATGCCTGGCACAGGCTGTGCAGTTGGCATTACAATCATTTCATTGATATTTACATGCAAGGGTCTACTTACAGCATAATAGATAGCATCAGCAATGTCAGCAGCCAATAAACTATCAAACCCTTGGTAGATTGCTTTTGCTTTCTCTTCATCGCCATGGAAGCGAACTATTGAAAACTCAGTTTCCACTGCACCAGGATATATTCCAGTAACACGAATGGGATAAGAAGATAATTCTATACGCATGGCCTTGTTTAAGGCATCTACTGCAAACTTTGTTGCACAGTAAACATTTCCATTGGCATAAACTTCTTTACCAGCAATGCTGCTTATATTTACAATATGCCCAGATTTGCGTTCAGTCATACCAGGAATTACTTGCCTAGAAACAAATAGTAAACCTTTGATATTGGTATCAATCATGGTTTCCCAATCATCCAATGAACCTTTGTCGATAGTACTTAAACCAGATGCTAAACCAGCATTGTTTACCAGCACATCAATGGCTTTAAAAGCATCAGGGATTTCATCTATGGCCTTTTTAACATCTTCTTTCAAACGAATATCAAAAATAGCTGCATGAGATTGTGTTTGAAACTCATTTTGAAGCCTATCTTGTAAATCCTTAATTCTATTGGCCCTGCGGCCGTTTAAGATGAGATTGTATCCATTTTTTGCCAATAAAATTGCGGTGGCTTCACCAATTCCAGCACTTGCACCGGTAATAAAAGCTATTTTCTTGTTCATTTTTTATATTTTCGAAAAACCTTCCATACAAAGATGACAGATTCTATTGATAAAACCGAACATTACTTAAAGTTCACCACAACTGCCTCCAAACTAGATTTGGAACACATGCAAGGCTTGTTAAATAAGGCTCAAAATGAATTGGATCAAACCGAATGGATTTACTTTATTTTTGATATTAGCCAAGCAAGCCAAATTGATGCAGATACTATCATATCTTTGCAAGACATAAATGATGGTTTATTGGCAAAAAATGGGCTCTTGATTTGCGTTCATGAAAGTAGTGAAATGATGGCTATGTTTGAAGAGAATCAATTGCTATTGTTACCAACGGAGAGCGAGGCAATAGAATATATTTATATGGATCAACTTGAAAAACAATTTTTAGAAGACAGTGAATAATTATTAATGGCATTTGAAGTTACCATATTAGGAAATAGTTCCGCATCACCAACAATCAATAGGCATCCCAGTGGTCAGTATATAAATATATGCGAACACCACCTACTTGTTGATTGCGGAGAAGGAACGCAAATGCAATTGCAGCGTTACAAGATTAAGAAATCAAAAATATCGCATATTTTTATTAGCCATGTTCATGGCGACCATATTCTTGGCCTGCCTGGGTTATTGCTTTCCATGAATTTAATGAAGCATGAGCAAGCTGTAAATGTATATGGGCCAAAAGAATTATTTGAAATCTTGGCTGTTTTTTTCAAGCATTCTGAAACAGACTTTTCTTTCCCATTAAATTACCATGTGGTTGACCCAACTAAAAAATCAGTGGTAATGGAAAACCTCTATTTTAGTGTGAAGTCGTTTCCCTTGTATCATAGAATTCCCACCATTGGTTATTTCTTTGAAGAGAGAGCTATGCTCAAAAAATTAAATGTAGAGGCTTGTGATAAACATAAAATACCATTTACTTATTTTAACAATATTAAAATGGGTAAAGATTATAATTTACCCGATGGAAATAGAATTAGGAATGAAGAATTAACTTTTCCATCTACTAGACCAATTTCTTATGCCTATTGTTCAGATACGATTTACGATGAACGCGTAATAAAAGCTATATATGAGGCAGATTATTTGTATCATGAGGCTACGTTTATGCACGACAAATTGGAAAGGGCAATTAAAACCATGCATACAACAGCAAAACAAGCCGGTATGGTGGCAACTCAGGCAAGAGTAAACGAGTTATTGATTGGCCATTTCTCTTCGAGGTACGAAGACCTAACACCCTTATTGGATGAGGCAAAAAGTGAGTTTAAAAACACTAGGTTAGCCATTGAAGGAACAACCTTCATTTTAGAATAATATTCCAAAGAAAATTTATTTATACTGTTGAATTACATTGATACATGCAAACCTTTACACCCAAAAATTGGCAAGAATATGAGTTACTTGATTGTGGCAATTTTGAAAAACTAGAACGTTTTGGTTCAGTTATTATTAGGCGACCAGAACCACAGGCTTTATGGGACAAAGCATGGGATGAAATTGAATGGAAGAAATTAACAGATATTACTTTCAAACAAAAAGGTAGTCATGCCGGAGAATGGATTAACCCTAAGAAAAAACATACCAAATGGCATTTGCCCTATCATACTAGGGAATATGAATTAAAGTTTAATTTATCTCTTACCTCTTTTAAACACGTTGGTATTTTCCCAGAGCAAGCTGCAAATTGGGATTATATCTATGATCATTTAAAAACAATGGAAGCCCCAAAATTTCTGAACCTATTTGCTTATACAGGTGGCGCAAGTATTGCGGCAAAAGCAGCTGGAGCAGATGTTACACATGTTGATTCTATTAAACAAGTGATTAGCTGGAGTAAGGAAAATATGGAATCTTCCAAATTAGATAATATTCGTTGGGTGGTTGAAGATGCCATGAAATTTGTAAAACGTGAGGTAAAGCGAGGCAAAACATATCATGGAATCATTCTTGATCCTCCCGCCTATGGTATAGGAACAAATGGTGAGAGGTGGCAATTGGAAGAAAGCATCAATGAATTGTTAAAGGACATAGCACTCTTGCTTGACCCAAAAGAACACTTTCTAATTTTAAATGTTTATTCGTTGGGATTAAGTGCCTTATTGGTCCAAAATTTAGTGAAACAAAATTTCAATAAAGTAACAAACTTAGAAAATGGAGAACTCTATTTGCAGGCTAAATCTGGCATACAATTGCCACTTGGAATTTTGGCGAGGTATCATTTCAAAGCATAAATTTGTTGAACAAAAAAGCCGCAAAATTTGCGGCTTTTTTGTTTGATTGATTAGAAAAAATGTGAGTTTAAATTTTGTATTTCTTCTTAATTTGAAAGAAATAACTTCGGCTAATTTCAAATGGTATTTCTATACCTTTCAAAAACAACCTTCCGGTATCATTGGTCCATTTTTCAATTTTGGCAACATTTAAAAGGTTGACGATACTCGACCTATGGATTTGAATAAATACATCACTCGGTAAGCGATTATCCCAATTCTTGATAGAATTATAGGTAATACTTAATTTTCCATCGTTCATGTATATTTTGGTATAATTACCAAAAGCCTCAATGTAATTAATGTCTTGAATTTTGATAAAAGTTAATTTGCTATCAAAATTTAACAAGATAATTTGATCTGGTTTAAAACGCTCAGCTGTATCTGAATTAGACATTGCTTTTGCATTTTTATTTAAATCTGCAACACGATCAATTGCATTTTTTAATCTATCACTACTAACTGGCTTAAGAATATAATCTACTGCATTTATCTCAAATGCTTGGATGGCAAACTCTTTTCGCGAGGTAATGAAAATAACCTTTGGTTTACAGGTTATTTCATTCAACAATTCTATAGATGTAAATCCAGATAAATTTATATCTAAAAACACCAAATCTGGTTTTGTTGAATTAATGAGCTCCTTGGCTGATTCATAATCTGCAGCCTCACCTACAATTTCAATAGTAGAAAAATCGTTTAATAAATTTTTTAGTGTAGCTCTCATCTTGGCTACTTCATCTACTACAACCGACCTTATTTTTCTTTTTGCCATAATTGATTTTTGGGTGTGAAATAAATTGATAATCGTCCAAATAATGAAGTAAATAAATTAAAAATATGGTCATTAACTACTAAAAAAGTATACTTAAGTTCAACAACCTTAAAAAAATATGATTATCAGGCATTTAATAATCAAATAATTGATAATAGGCCTGAACCAATGTTTAGTTTTATTTATTCAGCTACTTGTTCATTTTTATTGTTTACCTCTGGTCGCATTTGCGGGAAAAACAAAACATCTTGAATAGACACTTGATTGGTCATTAACATACACAAGCGATCAATGCCAATTCCTATCCCCGCGGTTGGAGGCATACCATATTCCAAAGCTCTTAAGAAATCGTGGTCGATAAACATTGCCTCCTCGTCTCCCCTTTCCATTAATTTCACCTGCTCTTCAAATCTTTCCCTTTGATCAATTGGGTCGTTTAACTCTGTGTAGGCATTGGCTATTTCCTTTCCATTGATCATTAATTCAAAACGCTCCACTAAGCCTTCAATTGAGCGATGCTTTTTGGTGAGTGGACTCATTTCAATTGGATAATCGATAATGAAAGTTGGTTGAATAAAATTTCCCTCACATTTTTCACTAAAAATCTCATCAATTAATTTTCCTTTTCCAATGTTGGCATCAACTTCAATGTGCAATTTCTTGCACACTTCTCTCAACTCCTCCTCACCCATTTTACTTACATCAATGCCAGTATATTCTTTTATTGCATCAAATATAGAAATACGTTTGAATGGTGCCTTAAAGTTTAATGTGCCTTCGCCCATTTTTACTTCTGTGGTTCCATGTAAATCTAAAGCTACTTTTTCAAGCATTTTTTCGGTGAAGTCCATCATCCAGAAATAATCTTTATAAGCTACATAAAACTCCAAGATGGTAAATTCTGGGTTATGGGTTTTATCCATACCTTCATTTCTGAAATTGCGGCTAAATTCATATACCCAATCAAAGCCACCTACAATCAATCTTTTTAGGTAAAGCTCATTGGCGATTCGCAAATAAAATGGAACATCAAGGGCATTGTGGTGGGTAATAAATGGTTTTGCCAAAGCGCCACCTGGAATATTTTGCAATACTGGAGTATCCACTTCTAAGGCGCCATGGTTGTTCAAGAAATCTCTAATGGTGCGAATCATTTGTGACCGCTTTTGAAAAGTTTCTTTAACATGAGGGTTTACAATCAAATCGGCATAGCGCTGACGATACCGGAATTCGGGGTCAGTAACGGCATCAAAAGTTTCGCCTTCCTTTTCTTTCACAATAGGAAGTGGGTGTAAAGCTTTAGAAAGCAATACTACCGACTTGGCATGAATAGATATTTCTCCAGTTTTAGTTGTAAAAACAAATCCTTTGATTCCAATAATATCTCCAATATCGAATAACTTTTTAAACACCACATCATAGTACGACTTGTCTTCACCCGGACAAATATCATCTCTTCTGATATATATTTGAACTTTGCCTGCATCATCTTGGATCACCACAAAATTGGCTTTTCCCATATCGCGCACGCTCATTATTCTGCCGGCAATACTGATGTCCTTCCATTTATCGTTTTCAGCGTCTAGCGCATAATCTGCCTTTACAGCTGTTGAAGTTACATTTACCTCAAACGACTCAGGTGGATATGCATTGATGCCCATTTGAGTAAGTTCAACTAACTTTTGCCTACGAATTCTTTCAGGCTCACTGTATTGATTCAAATTTTCCATATATAGCGCGAAAGTAAGAAAAGGGAACGACCATTAAAACTAAACTTTTCAGAAAGCCTTCAAATTAAAAAAAAAGCAAACAATAAAGTTGAAAATTGACCAAACTTTTGCACTTCAAATTCCCTACCCTCAGCAGGCTGATCGTCAGTAAAAATAAATGAATGAAGGCAACTGATACTACAATTATTTTTTCAGCCTCATTATGCCAGCTTTGGCTTTTTGATTAATGCTTTGTTCATAATCAAAATTACTGTAGTCACTTACTTTTTCATAATACAATTTTGCCACCTTAGGATATTTCAGTTCCTCATAAATTAAACCTAATTGCAAACACGAGTTGGGTAATAAATAAGAATTTATCCCCACCCCAAATTCTAGGCATTTCTTGTAACTAACAATTGCATCAGCAAACTTTCCTTGTTCCTGAAATATCCTAGCTTGGCGGTATTTCCAATCCAATAATTGAAAATTACTTTTTAACGAATGAGTGCTGAGATTGAGTAAAATTTGGTTCGACCGGATTAAATATCCTCCATCAAAAAGCAACCTTGCTTTGATTAAATCGGTGGAGGGATAAATGCCAACTTTGATATCATTTCTTAATAACTTAGCCTCAGAACTTAGTTCTTTGGTATTTTTTTCCATCAAGCCAATATAAGTAATAAACTTTGAGGTATCGGATTGCAGCCAACTAATCCAAGCCAATTTTTGATACGCTTCTTTATAAGAAGACTTAGTAGCGCTAAAAGTTAAATACTTTTTGTACCAAATGGCTGCCGAAAAATCTAACTGATGTATGAGGTATTCGCCCATTAAAAAATCTAAATAATGAATTTGTTCATAGGTAGATTCATTGGGCCTGTTTTTAAGGGTTTGCAAAGCAATCTCATTTTCGCCACATTTACCTGCCACATAGGCTCTCATGTAGCATTGAATTAAATTTTGCTCATAATCTTTACATTTATCTTTGTAAAATTCCCAAGCCAAGTTTTTGTTTGAACCAAAATTTAACTGAATGAGTGTATAATAAACCAAAGATTCTTGCTTCTCAATCAATGGTTCATTTGCATAATTATTGATGTAATGAGTGAGTATGCCCATGCCTTTTTCAAAATCGCCCTCTAAACCAACCACGTTTACAACCCACATATATTGCTTTGGAAAGGTTCCTATGAGCGACATCAATACACCAAGTTCTTTTTTGTGACCGAGGAAACTTGGGAACTTACTTTCATTTTGATTGATTTCTTGATATGCGGTTCTAAAATCCCAAGCAGAAGACAAGTATTCATTAAAAGCACCCTTTATAAGCGCACTTTGTAAGTGAACGCTCCCTTTATAAAATAACCTGTATGGAGAACTTTCTGGCAATTCTTGAATTTTCAATAAGGTAGCCGCAGTTGATTTTTCAAACTCTTCTAGCAATTTTTTGTCTTGCTGAACCATTATGTGGTAAAAATTAGCATAATGCAATAGAAAATGTGCCGCTATATTGCCCGGATGAATGGCTATTTCAGACTTAAAAATTGTATTGGCTTGTTGCAGCCTCAAGCAACTTAAGTGTTTCTGCCCCTCATTTAGTTGTACATTGTAATCTACAAAGGCTGCCTTAACCAAGGAAAAAGGCAGTATGAAAATAAGTGAAAATAATAACCTAATCTGATAGTGCTTCATAGAACCTAAATATGCGCTTAAGGCTTATACAAAAGTTGGGTTAATTTACTTTAGCTTGCACAAAGGTATAAAAAAAAGGCCACCCAAAGGTGGCCTATCAATTAACTTTTAAAATCTGCTGATACTTCCTCAGATAACAAGGCATCTGTGAGCACCCTGCCGCAATTTTCACAAACAATGATTTTTTTGCGTTGTTTGATATCGCTTTGTCTTTGAGGCGGTATACCTGCAAAACAACCACTGCAGCTTTCACGCTCAATAGTTGCTACACCAATACCATTTTTAACGCTTTTACGAATTCTATCATAAGAATGAACCAAACGCTCATCGGCCACTTTCACGGCACTGCCACGAACTTTCATTAATTCATCTTCTTCTTTCTGAGTTTCTGCAACTATATTGTCTAACTCAGCTTTCTTATTTTTTAAATCAGCAATTCTACCATCGGCTTCTGCCTTCAAGGTATCAATGCTTAATTTCTTTTGCTCAATATCAAACTGTATGTTCTTGATTCTTTTCTCTAAAGCTTGTTGCTCAAGTCCTTGAATTTCAATTTCTTTGTTCAAAGCGTCGAACTCTCTGTTGTTTTTAACATTGTCTAACTGCTTCTCATACTTTTTAACCAAAGCCTTGGCATCAGTAATTTTGCCTTTGTTAGCAGAAATAGACTCTTCCATTTTCTTAACCTCCTCTAAAAGGTTCTTCAATCTGGTTTCTTGACCAATGATTTCATCTTCCAAATCACTCACCTCAATAGGTAATTCACCTCTGATTGCGGTTAACTTGTTGATTTTAGAATCGATTAATTGCAGCTTGTATAAAGCTTTTAATTTTTGTTCTATGCTAATTTCTGCAGCTACTGCCATAATTTAATAATAATAATTAATCGGGTTAGTTTCGATTTTCGATAAAAGGATTGCAAAAGTAGGAAATTTTTTGGTAATCATTTCACTAATTAATGATTTAGTGAAATTTTCGCTCTCATAATGACCAATATCAGCTATCATCAGGTGATTTTCGGCATCAAAAAATTCGTGGTATTTAAAATCTGCACTCACAAAAGCATCTGCACCTTGCTGAATTGCCTTTTTTAGCAGAAAACTACCTGCTCCACCACAAACTGCTATCTTACTGATATTCTTGTTATTAATATTTGTATACCGAATTACGTTCAATTCCATTTTTTCTTTCAGGTAAGCTAAAAAAGTGTTTTGATCCATTGGTTCAGGCAAGTTTCCTATTAAGCCTGAACCAATTTCATGGTTTTCATTGAGTAAAGTAAAAAAATCGTAGGCAACTTCTTCATAGGGATGAGCCAATTGGAGTGCGTGCATGATTTTGCTTGATAAATGAGCTGGCAAAATTACCTCTATGCGTGTTTCTGTCTCTAAATGTCTTTGCCCAATCTCTCCCAAAAAAGGTTTGGCCATGTTATTTGCTTTGAAGCTGCCTTCTCCAATAAGCGAGAAAGAACACTCGCTGTAATTTCCAATATTTCCTGCGCCAGCCTCAAAAAGGGCATTTTTAATCTGCTCGGCATATTGTTGGGGAGCATAGGTGACCAATTTTTGGAGGCTTCCAGTTTTTTTGTCTAAAATTTTTGTTTGGTTCAAACCGAGTTTTTCTGCAATTTTTGCATTTACACCATGAATTACATTGTCTAAATTGGTATGAATGGCATATATGGCAATGTTATTTTTAATTGCCAGAATAATTGTTCTCTCAACATAATTCTTGCCATTGAGTTTTTTAATACCCCCAAAAATAATTGGGTGGTGCGCAATAACCAGGTTGCAATTATTTTGAATGGCTTCTTCAATAACCGCTTCGGTGCAATCGAGCGTTACCAAGGCTTTTGTAATTTCTGTTTGATCCGAACCTACTAATAATCCAACATTATCATAGGATTCTTGGTAAGCCAAAGGGGCTACCTGCTCTAGGTAATTGATCAGTTCTTTAATTTTCATCATAGTTCATCACTGTGCTACTTTTAGGTTCAAACAGGAGCCTAAAATGAGCTTTATTTTTATTCTCCCGACAATTTATTTTTAAACTTTATTGCCCTGTATTTTTTAAACCAAGAAGTATTTTGAAAGGTTCTGATACCCCAAACTTTCAGCCAAATAATTGGATACAATAATAGGTTCAAAACGGCAACAAAAAATGGAAAGTGAATAAAACCAACGCTGATATATTCTCTGTAACCTTGCATTCTTTTGTGGTAGGTTGCACCTTGGATATCGTAATAGGCCACAACCTTATCTACAAATTTTGTACTTAGGTTTGTATTTTTAAATAGCCTGATAAACCACTCGGAATCTGCAACCAATGGATATTTTAGCTCAAAATTACCAATGGTTGAGAAAACACTTTTTTTTGCAAAAGTACCTTGGTGACAAATTGGATAATGGGAATAAAACATGGGAAGTGTTACTGGTTTTCCATTGATGTAGTTGATGCCAGTAGGTTCATTTTTAGTTTCTACTTTAGCGTAAATTAGGTCTGAACCAAGAAGAGATTGATTGGTAAAAATATCTTGCAAAATATTGTTATTGTAAAACGCGTCGCCAGCATTGAGGAAATATACCCACTCGCCTTTGGCAGCTGCTACACCTTTATTCATGGCATCGTAAATTCCATTGTCTTTTTCGGAAATTAATGTACCAATAAAAGGTTTAAATGCTTGGAGTTTTGCGAGGGTATCATCTTTTGACCCACCATCTACAATAACTAATTCAAAATCTTGAAAGGTTTGATTGACTGCTGAATTGAGCGTTTCCTCTATTAAGGCAGCGGCATTGTAACAAACGGTAATAAGACTAACTTTAACCTGCTTAGACATTAGAACTTAGGACAATTACATTTTTTATCTCGGGCAATTCCCTTGTGCGAGCTGCATGAACCAAAGCCAATTAAAAAAAGGAATAATCCGCTTAGTAGGAAAACTTGCATAATTCTTCTCATCTCACAAAATTATAAAAACCCGCGAGATTTTAGTAAACTTGCGCACTTTATTATTACAAATGGAACTTTTAGAAATTATCAAAGAATTGCTTACCAATACAAAAGGCTTTTTAGAAGCATTTGTATCGAACCACGGATTATGGATTTATGGCTTACTTTTTTTAATCGTATTTTGTGAAACTGGGCTGGTAGTATTGCCATTGTTGCCAGGCGATTCATTGTTATTTACAGCTGGAGTTTTGGCAGGTAATGCAAGTAATAACCTAGATGTATTTTTAATCATTGTTTTACTCATTTTTGCAGCATTATTGGGCGATAATACCAATTATTTTATTGGAAAATTTTTGGCAAAAAAAGGAGAAGGTGCCAAACTATTTGGTCTGTTTACCATAAAAAAGGAATACATTGATAAAACACATGATTTTTATGAAAAACATGGAACCGTAGCCATCATTATTGCCAGATTTGTACCAATTGTTCGAACCTTTGCGCCATTTGTAGCAGGTATAGGCAGTATGAAATATAGCAAGTATATTACTTATTGCGTAATAGGAGCTATTTTGTGGGTTAGCAGCATAACCTTAGCAGGGTATTTTTTGGGTAGCAATCCTTGGGTTCAAAAGAACTTTGAAAAAGTAGTCTTTGGCATCATCCTTGTATCTGTGTTACCGGTTATATTCCAGGTAATTAAACACAAGTTTGCAAAAAAATAACTATTTACTATTCAGTTTATTCCTAATTTTAGGTTTTACGCAAGGCACAAAGGCAGAGCGTAGCAGCGGTTTTTGCTCCTTAACTGAGGAGGAAAAAGGAAAAGAAGTATTGGCACTTTACCCTCAAGTAAATTTTTATTGCAAGGAAGTTTCCCCACTCAGAAATAAAATTTGGATAGATGCTTGGGTAAAAACCAACGACCTGTACGATGGCATTAAATTAAAAGAGAAATCCAAAGTTTACGATGAAAATTTGCGGGTAATAGGTAAAGTTAGCATTGCCTTTAATCCCATGAAAATTATGGAAACAAAGGATACCATGATCCATTTGGTGCTTGTTGGGTATTTAGAAAAATCTTGTAGCGACCCATCCTATATTTGTGAAAAAGAACTAAGCATCCTGCTAGACAAGGCTGCGAATAATGAAAAGAAATCCTTTTTCGAAGCTTTCCTAAAAAAGTACCAAGTATTGGAAACCAAAGAAAATAACGAATATACCTCTTACCTCTTGGTTCAGCCCAATTTTATTAAGCAATTACTGGAGCCCAGGTTGTTAATGGTCTTTTATAAAGACGAGCTAATTGCCATTTTTCATACCAATGAACTACCCGTAAAAAAATACGATTCAATAGAAATGGGAAGTGAGTATAAAATGATATACAATTCAAAGTTTAGTGAACACACAAAAATGGAAATGGTGGAAATCTATAAAAGAAAATTAGAATAGGCTGTTCATTTTTGAACCAATCATTTCCGACCTATTACATTTATTTAAAAAACGCGAATAAATATACATTGCAGGTCATATAGGCATAGTTGGCTATTTTGTTCATAGGACATTGCCTTACCAAATTGGAACAAAATCAACCGTATTTATATTTCAGCTAGTAGCTATTAAAAAAAAAAGCTGACCAATTGGTCAGCTTTTTTTCTGCATCTTTCAAATATTACTCTTTGATCAATTTTCTTGTAACGGTTTCACTACCATTTTGAACCTTGATGAGGTATATTCCATTTGACAATTTACTCAAGGAAGGAATTATCACTTCAGGATTCATTGCATTGATAATTTGTACTTCCTTGTAGCAGATTTTTCCATACAAATCAATGATCTCAACATGAACAGATTCACCTTCAATTTTGCTAAAACCGATGTTCAATTTGTCGTTAAAAGGGTTAGGATAAATAAGCACATCATTTTTTGCATCCTCATTAAAATCTACAACTCTAGTTGGAGAGTAGGTGAAACTGCCATCAACATCAATCATTTTTAACCTATAATAAACCTGCTTGCTTGAATAAAGATTTGCGGCATCTTTATCCTCATAACTATAACTCAACAACTTATTTGAGTTACCAGCAGCGGCTAGCACATTAATTTTTTCGAATTTAATGTTGTTGGAAGCACGCTCAATTTCAAACGATTTGGTATTTAATTCGCTGGCAGTATTCCAAAATAACAAAGCGTCATTCTTACTGGCAATTGCTTCAAACCTTGACAAAGAAACTGGTAATGGTGCAAAATCCGTTGTTCCAGTAAAATCAGAAAAATCTGATAAGCCAATAACGCCAAAGTTATTATTAATGGTATCAAGATTGGTCATAGTAGAGCCATAATGCGTCCATGTGCCATTTACCCCAGTTTGTTTTTTCGCTAATTTAATATCCGACATGGAAGGAACTGTGCCCAACATATTTGGATCAAAATTTAAAGAAAGGTCATAATTATAAGATGAACCGCCAGTGGCATTTATTCTCCAGAAAACATCCATATAATGTGAACCAGGATTTCTGCCACCATTTGTAGGATCGCTAATTAAGGCACCAGTATGATAGGTAGCGTTGATGCTTGAAGGTAAGGTACCAGAGAAAGCCCAAACAATCCTTGCAACAGTATCGCCGTAAGCTAATAAATGCTGGGTGTTACCTCCACCTATTGAACCAGTAATAGTTAAATTAGCAGGAACTACTGTTGGTGTAAATTCATACGCTCCAATATCGGTTGCTCCATTAACTACTGCCTGGCTTCTGGTGGCACCAGTAATATCTTTATTTACAAAGAAAGACTGTACGCCTCTACCATTAGCAGCCCAAGCTGTTGGGTTACTAACCAATGGTCTAAGATCTGAGGTTGAGGTAAAGTTGATGTTTGAAAACAAAGACCTTCTATCATTTCCTGAATAAATACTATTTCTAAAGGTGGTATTCAATTGAGCAGGAGTATAATTTACATTGTTTATAAAGGCAAAGTTAGTAGCACCAGAGTAGTACAAATTATTATTCGACTCACTGGTACCCGTAACTGCATTTAAATTCTGGTAGTAGGATGCATAACCCAAATTAGAGAATAAAATATTGTTAGTAAACCTAACATTATTGGTTGCCACAACTTGCGGCACTGTTCCACTGGTGGTATTACCAACAATATAATACGCATAAGTAGCAGTTGAAGGAGATGCGCATCTTACAGTATTGTTTACAAAATAAGTACTTGAGCTGTTTGCAAAATAGATACCATACTGCGTGCTGGTTCCATTCATATTAATAACGTTGTTAATTACCCTTGCTAATCCAACCTCGCCATAATAATTACACTGAGCTAAATACAATCCATAGATACCAGCAATGTTTTGAATGTTGTTTCCAACAACCTCCACATCGCCTGATACACCACTTAAGAAATAGCTATAATAGCCATAG
Source organism: Bacteroidia bacterium (assembly GCA_044377255.1). GTDB lineage: Bacteria > Bacteroidota > Bacteroidia > UKL13-3 > UKL13-3 > B1. The sequence goes on along the minus strand of JBILJL010000010.1, from coordinate 129 downwards.
GTAGGACTACCATCAACAAAGTTTCCTCTAATTTTAGGGTTATTGCGACTTAACAAATACAAACTAGACCAATAAGCTTGAAAGAAAACATTTGAATCAATTACCAAGCCAGGCGTGTATAAATTAATG
>JBILJL010000204.1:0-4635 GCA_044377255.1 Bacteroidia bacterium | reverse complement strand
CCTGTTATAATATTCACACTTGGCCTTTGGGTAGCCAATATCAAATGAATGCCAATTGCCCTTGCCAATTGTGCCAAACGAGCAATTGGAAATTCTACTTCCTTGCCCGCTGTCATCATTAAATCTGCTAATTCATCAATTACAACAATGATGTAAGGAAGGTAGCGGTGCTTAATTTTATCGGTAGGAGGAAGGCGTCTGCTCACAAATTTGGCATTGTATTCTTTTAAGTTTCTTACTTGCGCATCCTTTAACAAATCATACCTATCGTCCATCTCTTTGCAAAGAGAATTAAGGGTATGGATTACCAATTTGGTATCTGTTAAAATAGCATCTTGGTCGCCAGGTATTTTAGCCAAGAAATGCCGCTCAATTGTTTTGTAAATATTTAACTCCACCTTCTTTGGATCGACCAAAACAAACTTAATTTGCGAAGGATGCTTCTTGTATAACAACGAAGCTAAAACACAATTTAGTCCAACTGATTTACCCTGACCAGTAGCTCCAGCCATCAGTAAATGAGGCATCTTAGCCAAATCTGTTACAAACACTTCATTGCTAATGGTTTTACCAAAAGCAATAGGTAAATCCATTTCGGCATTGATGAATTTAGGAGAAGCCAAAACCGATCGCATGCTCACAATGGCAGGCGTTAAATTAGGCACTTCAATACCGATGGTTCCTCTGCCTGGTATTGGTGCAATGATTCTTATTCCTAAGGCTGCTAAACTCAAAGCTATATCGTCTTCAAGGTTTTTTATTTTGGCAATCCTTACCCCATCTTGAGGAATAATTTCATATAAAGTAACTGTTGGTCCAATGGTGGCTGAAATCTTTTTTATACCTATTCCATAATTTTTCAAGGTATCTTCAATCATCCTTGTTTTTTCGCTTAACTCTGCTGTTTCTACTTTGGCTTTATTATCTCCATAATCATTCAATAAATCTAAGGTAGGAAATTGGTAATGACTAAAGTCTAAGGTTGGGTCGTAGGGTTGATCCAAACCTGTATGCTGCAAAGTAGCAGGAGCCATGCTAAGGTCTTCTACAATATGTTGCACCTCCAAAATCAATCCACTATCGGTAACAAATGGTGTTTCATTTTTATTTGGTTCAGGCAAAACCACTTCTGTCATCAATTCTTCCTCTTCTTGTAAATCTGCTATTGTTTCTTCAACCTCAACTTCTTCCTCCCCAGTTGCTGGTATTTCTTCCTCATCAATTACTTCCTCCGTTGGTGCTACTATGAAATCTTCTTCCGTTGATAAATCAACTTGGGTTAACACAAAATCATCTCCATTAAATGGCAACTCTTCAATTGGAATTTCCGGAACAATATGAGTTGTTGTTGGATTTAAAGCCACTTCCTCTATGGGTGCAATGACTTTTGGCGAATAGAATTTGATGTTAAAAATGGCAACTAAAAAAATAAGGGCGTAGGCAAGTAAGGCAAATCCCGTTCCTACAGTTCCAATTAAGCCTTTAAGGTAAAAGAAGCCAAAATGACCAAATGAGCCAGCCAACACGGGTGATTGCTCATGAAATAAAAAACCCATGGCCAATGAAACCCAAATACCGCCAAAGAAGCTATACCTCAGGGTTTTTAGGATGGGTATAGGTTGCAAATTGGTGAGTAACAAAACTCCCAATAAAAAGAAGATTAACACAAAGGCAAAAGAGGCTATGCCAAATCCCTTGTATACAAAAAAGTAACTGAGCCAAGCACCCAAAAGGCCTAATGTATTTTCTGCAATTTGTGGTTGTGTTTCGGCTAACATTCCCCAAGAAATAGATTTAATTAAACTTTGATCTATCTCCCATGATGTGAAGAAGGAAAGGCAAGCTATTAAGAGTAAAATAGCAAATAAAACAAAAAGAATACCTACTGATTTAATAAATCTTTCATCAGCTAAAAATTTTAAATACTTTTTAGATTCAACCTTTTCTTTTGATTTTTGTGGGGCAGTCTTCTCCTCCTTAACCACATCTTTTTCTGGAAACTCCTGTAAATCACCAAAAATTAGTTTATTTTCTTTTGCCTTCTTTGCCATTTTCTAATTTCACAAATCTAACTCCTTCTGTCTCCTTTCTGCAATAATTATATAAACCAATTCACAATCTTTTATAAATTGTTCTATTTAAGAAAACAAATTTCAAAAAAAGCCTTAATTTCGGGCAAAATTGAACGCATGAACGAAATCGCAATCCTATTTCTTGAAATTACCAAATACCTTATTCCAGCACTGATTGTTTTTGTAATTACCTATTATCAGTTTAAAATATTTTTTGATACTGAGTATGAAAAACGGATGATGGATCTTAAATCGGAACAACTTAAAACCATGCAACCACTTCGTTTACAAGCATACGAACGTTGCATTTTATTGATGGAAAGAATGAGTCCAGAGAGTTTGGTTATCAGAACCCATAAACCTGGCATCAGTGCCTCTCAATTAAAAGTTGATTTAATTGCCGATATCAATTCGGAATATAACCACAACCTTTCGCAGCAATTATATGTTTCGTCGCAAGCTTGGCAAGTGATTAGGGTAGTGAAGGAAGAAATGATAAACCTCATCAATACTGCCTATTCCGATTTGGGCCCAAATTCAGTTGGCTTAGATTTAAGTAAAGCCATTTTTGAACATTTAATTAAAATGGAAACTTTACCTACACACAAGGCATTGGCTTTTTTGAAAAAAGAATTTGATTTAGTATTCGGTTAATAAAAGTTAGGTTGGCATGAGCGAAAGAAAGTTTGTAACTGATTCTGAAATAACAATCAAAGAGGTATACACAGGCAATGGTAACACAGAAATGCCTGGTGAATTTCCATACACACGTGGCGTGCAAAAAGACATGTACCGTGGTAGGCTATGGACCATGCGCCAGTACGCTGGCTTCAGCACAGCCGAAGAGAGCAACAAGCGTTACAAGTATCTACTTGCTAATGGAACCATGGGTTTAAGTGTTGCATTCGACCTACCCACACAAATTGGTTATGATAGTGATCATGCCATGAGCGAGGGGGAAGTAGGGAAAGTAGGTGTGGCCATTGATTCCTTAAAAGACATTGAAACTTTGTTTGATGGCATTGAATTGGAAAAAATTACCACTTCAATGACTATCAATGCAACTGCTTCTACTTTGTTGGGTTTTTATATTGCCTTGGCAAAAAAGCAAGGAGCAGATATCAAAAAAATTAGTGGAACCATTCAAAACGATATCTTAAAAGAATACGCTGCAAGAGGGACTTACATCTATCCCCCTAAGCCAAGTATGCGAATCATTACAGACATATTTGAATATTGTAGCAAAGAAGTACCTAAGTGGAATACCATTTCCATTTCAGGTTATCATATCAGAGAAGCTGGCTCCACCGCGGTGCAAGAAATTGCCTTTACATTAGCCAATGCAAAATCCTATTTGCAAGCAGCCATTGCCAAAGGATTGGATATTGATGTGTTTGGACAAAGACTCTCGTTTTTCTTTAATGCACACAATAACTTTTTTGAGGAGATTGCAAAATTTAGAGCAGCTCGCAGAATGTGGGCTAAGATGGCAAAAGATATGGGTGCCAAAAATCCTAAAGCAATGATGTTGCGATTTCATACCCAAACAGGCGGTGCTACTTTACAAGCACAACAACCAGAAAACAATATCATGCGAGTTACGCTACAAGCAATGGCAGCAGTGATGGGCGGTACCCAAAGTTTGCATACCAATGGATTTGATGAGGCCTTGAGTTTGCCAACAGAAGCTGCTGCAAGAACCGCTCTAAGAACACAGCAAATTATCGCCTATGAAAGTGGGGTGGTTGATACGGTTGACCCAATGGGTGGTTCTTATTTTGTGGAAGAATTGACCAATCAAATAGAGGCTGCAGCCTGGGAGTATATTGCTAAAATTGATGCAATGGGAGGATCGGTTGATGCCATTGAACAAGGATACATGCAAAAGGAAATTGCAGATGCTGCGTATCGCTACCAAATGGACATTGAAAGAGAAGATAAAATTATTGTTGGCGTTAATAAATTTGGTTCAGACCAAGATATTATGCCACCCATTATGCGCGTAGATGATAGCATTAGAATTGGCCAAATGGAAAAGCTAAATCAATTGCGCTCAGATAGAGACAATGAAAAGGTAAATGCCGGTTTGAACCAATTAAAAGAAGCCGCCACCAATGGAAATAATGTGATGCCTATTATTGTTGAAGCTGTTGAAAATTATGCCACACTTGGCGAAATAGCTGATACTTTTAGAGGTGTTTTTGGTGAGTACCGCGCTTAACTTAAAAGTTTTATTTTAATTTTATTTTTTAAAAATTGTTCATCCTACATAGCAAATTTGAATGGCATCATTTTGCCTTTCTTCCAATTCAATTAATTTCTTAACACATTTTTTGAACCAAGATAACTTATATTTGAGGTGCATGAAAAATAAGATACTTCTGGTTTTATTAATTGCTTTTTCTGCTTGTAATACCCAACTACAGGTTAAAGAAAAACAAATACACAATACACGTATCAAAGGTGATTCCATTGGTGAGGAAGATGCGCGATCAAAAGCATTGATTGCTCCCTATAAACTGAAATTGGATAGCTTAATGAATATCCGCATCATGGTGGCAAG
>JBILJL010000203.1:0-4662 GCA_044377255.1 Bacteroidia bacterium | reverse complement strand
CGCGCCTCAACGGCTTCCTTGGCTTGATAGGTTTCTCGTTGCTCTTTCTTCTCTAAAAAGTAGGCATAATTACCTTTATAAATAAAAAGCTGACCCAAATCCATTTCAATTATCTCAGTACAAACATTGTCTAAGAAATACCTATCGTGAGTTACCAATAATAAGGTAACATCCTGCGATTTTAAATAGGCCTCTAACCACTCAATCATAGGAATATCTAGGTGGTTGGTAGGTTCATCCAAAATAAGCATATCGGGCGTTTGAATCAATACCCTAGCCAATGCCAAGCGCTTTTTCTGACCACCACTTAATTGATCTGCCGTGTGATGTAAATGATGATGTAAATTAAGCTGAGTTAATATGGTATGCACCCTTGCCTCAATGTCCCAAGCCATCATGTTATCCATCATTTCCATGGCAACTTGTAGGCGGTTTTGCAAGGCAATATCTTCCGGCTTTTCTTCTAATTCTTCAATACACCATTCGTATTCGGCAACTGCTTTTAATACTTCATTGTCGGAGTTAAAAACAGCCTCCCAAACAGTATCTGTGGGGTTAAATTGTGGATCTTGAGCCAAATAAGCCCACTTAATATTTTTGTCAATAATTACCTTTCCGCTATCTGGTTCATCGTTGAGCGTTAGTATATTAAGCAAAGATGTTTTGCCAGTTCCGTTTTTAGCAATCATGGCAACCCTGCTGCCTTTTACCAATGTATAAGAGATTTCTTCGAAAAGTACCCTTTCACCAAAGCGTTTCGACAGGTTTTCTGCCCTTAAATAATTCATAGGCGCAAGGTAAGTTTTTTAGTTTTGTTGGCCGCAGTAAAGTTTGGTTCAAACCAAAAACATAAAAAAATACGGTTTGAACCAATAATGTTGCGCGCACAACTTTTGATTTCTGAATAAATGTAACTTACGACTTATATTTGCAACTTACTTTTTAGCAAAATGTTTAAATTCAATACCATAGAGGAAGCCATTGAGGATATAAAAAACGGTAAAATGATTATCGTTGTGGATGATGAAGATCGCGAGAATGAAGGCGACTTCCTTACTGCCGCTCGCAATGTAACTCCCGAAATTATTAATTTTATGGCCAGAGAGGGCAGAGGCCTCATTTGTGCACCTCTTGTAGAAAGCAGGTGCAATGAACTTAAACTCGATTTAATGGTTACCGATAATACTACTTTGCACGAAACTCCGTTCACCGTTTCGGTCGACCTTTTAGGTAAAGGATGTACCACCGGTATTTCTGCACAAGATAGAGCCAAAACAGTTCAGGCTTTAATTGACCCAAATAGTAAGCCGGAAGATTTCGGAAAACCTGGACATATTTTCCCTTTAAAGGCACGTCCTGAGGGTGTTTTAAGGCGCTCTGGGCATACAGAAGCTGCCATTGATTTTGCCCGTTTAGCTGGTTTTGAACCTGCTGGTTGTATTGTTGAAATTCTCAACGAAGATGGCACTATGGCTCGTGTGCCTGATTTGATTAAGATTGCTGAAAAATTCGACATGAAATTGGTAACTATCAAAGACCTTATTTCTTACAGATTAGAAAAAGAATCTTTGATTCAACGCCTTATATCTATTGATATGCCTACAAAGTATGGCGATTTTGTATTAACTGCTTACAAGCAAATTGATACCGGTGAAGAACACATTGTTTTGCAAAAAGGTCAATGGGAAGAAAATGAACCTGTATTGGTTAGGGTACATTCATCTTGTATCACTGGCGATATTTTCCATTCTATGCGCTGCGATTGTGGTGATCAATTGCACAAGGCCATGGAAATGATTGAGGCCGAGGGTAAAGGTCTAGTGTTATACATAAACCAAGAAGGAAGAGGTATTGGTTTAGTCAATAAACTAAAGGCTTATAAGTTGCAAGAACAAGGCTTTGATACCGTTGATGCCAACCTTAAATTGGGCTTTAAAATGGATGAACGCGATTATGGTGTTGGAGCACAAATCTTGCGCGATATGGGCATACAAAAAATGCGTTTAATGACCAATAATCCTACAAAACGTGCTGGCTTAATTGGCTATGGTTTGGAGATTGTTGAAAATGTTGGACTAGCTGTTAAACCTAATCCTCACAACAAAAAATACTTGGCCACCAAAAGAGATAAAATGGGCCACGAAATTAACTAGGAAGCCTTCTTTTTATGTTAAAGGAATATCAATTATTATTAGCCACTGCCAACAAGAATAAAGCTGAAAACAAAAAGTTTTTAGAAAAACTCAAGAAGCAAAGACCCAATAATTTGGATCAAACCGTTAATTTGTTAAACGACCAAGCTTTTGAGGAAATAGATTGTTTGCAATGCGCTAACTGTTGTAAAACTACCGGACCATTATTGCTCAACAAAGATATCGATCGATTGGCAAAAGAGGTAAAACTTCGTCCTGCTATTTTTGCAGAAAAGTATTTGAAAATTGATGAAGACCAAGATTATGTTTTTAAGCAAATGCCTTGTGTTTTCTTAGGTTCAGACCATTACTGCTCTGTATACAATGCTAGGCCAAATGCTTGCCGAGAATACCCCCATACCCAACAAAAAGACCAATTACAAAAACTTAAAATCACCTACGAAAACAGCCTCATTTGTCCTGCAGTGGCAAAAGTGGTGGAGGCTTTGAAAGTTGAATATCGTTGAAATCAATTAAGGTATCTGCAAAAATTTGTGGGTTTGTAAACTAATTCGCCAACGGGGATTTTGCTTTACATAATCAATAATTAGTGGTAGCATTTTTTCGGCTTGATCCCACTCTGGTTGCAGGTATAAAAGGCAATTTGATGGCACCAATGCTGCATGCTTTTCTGCCCAATCAAAATCACTCTTGTTAAATATTACTACCTTCAACTCGTCTGCCTTGTCCAAAATCTCTGGTAAGGGTGCTTTAAATTTCTTAGGCGATACACAAACCCAATTCCATTCGCCACTCATTGGATGGGCTCCTGAGGTTTCAATATTGGTTTCTATGCCAGCTAATTTTAACTCTTGGGTCAATAAATCTAACTGATGCATCAATGGCTCACCGCCAGTTATAACAGCCATTTCAGTGCCCGAATCTTTTACCCATTTTACCATATTACGGATGTCAACCATTGGATGTTTATTGGCATCCCAACTTTCTTTTACATCGCACCACACACAGCCCACATCACAACCACCAAGTCTCAAAAAATAGGCAGCTCTGCCAGTATGATATCCTTCACCTTGCAGTGTATAAAAATGCTCCATTATGGGCAGTTCGTTCTTTAAAATTGTAATCTCCTCCATTGCTTACTTCACTTATTTTTGGTTTATTACTTTTAAATAATGAACCATTTGACTAGCTAAATTTTGAATGGTACGATCTGCTCCGGTATCTATTAAACTGTCATTATAATAGAGCCCTCCGGGAAAATTGGCGCCCATGGCGTATTTGGCTTCACACAAATTACTCAAACCCTGCAAGGGCAAATCACCTTCAAAATATAAATTCATCACCAAATCAAATTTATGGGTAACAAAGTTCCCAATTAAACTTGGATTTGGCAGGTTAAAATAAGTGAGTTTTTCCTTCCAAAAATACTCCGAACTGATATGAAATTTTTTGTTATAAGGCAGCGTTTTAGCATCCACAAATCCCATCATCCAAACCTTTTTTCCTTGCTCCCTCAAAAAATGAGCAATTCGGTTGACTTGTTCTTCATTGTCTTTATGACCAGCATGGTATATGATTCCAATTTCTTGAATAGATTCAAAAGAGGGAATAGGGTGCTTCATATCTCTCATCGATGAAGCACGCTGTAGTATATTCCTACCAATCTTATTTTTTATTTGTTCAATCCAATTCATCCTTTGCTCACAATATTAAATCAAATATGGCACATTAAAGGTTATCAACTTTAATTGTGTCTTTCTTTTTAAATAAGGCTTGAATCTTTTTAACGATACCCATGTATAATCCTTTATCAAATAATGCAGCGTCGTTTGCCGCTTGATAGGTGATAAAGAATCCCAATGGAATAAACACCCAAATTCCAAACCACATTCCTTCCATAGGCGACCAAGCCTCTGTTTTGGCGGCTTTTTCACCAGATAATGAAACAATGTGGTAACTAACATACAACAAAACCGATATTACAATGGGCAGTCCAAATCCGCCTTTGCGTATAATTGAGCCCAGGGGTGCCCCAATAAAAAACATCACAATACATGCAACAGATAAGATGAATTTCCTGTGCCATTCTATTCTATGTCGTGCTCTTAACTTTGTTAGTTCTGCATATTCGCCTAAACTATATTCTATGATATTTTTAACGCTCCTAGCACTATTGGCTGCATTTGCATAAATAGTAGCTGTTGGAATTTTGTGGAAGTGACTGGTAATGTCTGGTTCTTTTGTTTTAACTGCAATCAGTTTGGTATTGCTTACAACTTGAGAACTATCAGATTTCGATTTTGAAAAGTAGTAATAGGGTTGAATAAAACCTCTTAACTCTTTGTATTTATTCACTGCCAATAAATCTAAAGAATCACTTGCTGTTTGTAACTCTATAATATTTAACATTTCCCAATGGTGCTTAAACAAATTCTCATCGGTTCGGTTAAATTTAAAACTATTCATATCAAAGGCAATCCGCTCCTCGTTAAAGGTCATTGTTGAGTGT
>JBILJL010000202.1:0-4677 GCA_044377255.1 Bacteroidia bacterium | reverse complement strand
TAGCTTTATCATGATTATTATTTACCAATTTAAGGCTTGGTTCAAACAGTGCATCTTGGAATAATTCTTCACACCTATAACGCTTATCGGGACAAATTTCAAAGATTTTTGTTAAACCTATATTGCGCTCCAAACTATCTCTAAAAAGCACCTCATACATGTAGGCATTATTCCTGAGCCAACTATTAACTGGCATCTTATCTAGGTATTTAAAATAGTATTCTCTTAAAGAAGTAGAATCATAATTGTAGAAAGAGGTACGCACAATTTGGTAAGCATATCGTTGTTTTAGAAAAAAATCAGTGCAATTATTTAGTAGTAATTTCCCTTTTTCTATGGTTTCAAGGCCAGTAATAGGATCAGGTTGAATGTTTACATCGTAGTAATAATAATTTCTATTACCAGGCTTCATTTTACCAGGAGCTAAAATTTCAGGACAGTCGAAGCAAAACCAAGATTCGTGGTAATTACTCTGGTATTCCGACTTTTTAGCATAATCCAAATAGGTTAATACATTTTTATTTTTGGCAGCAAATTTTAAGAAAGAATTTTGTTCAAGCAGGCCTTCTTTAATTTTAAAATAATCAATGGGTTCGGTATGGTATAAAATCGTTTCTATGTCTGCTACATTAACCTTAACGCTTGGATCAACCTTTAAACAGTAGGCTTGCCATAGTTTTAAATTATCAGCATACTCACCTAATATCTCATCAGATTGTTCTATTTCAAAACCATAGTTATTACTTGTATTGAATCCATTATGACAATAATCAAGACTGTAAAACAAAGGCTGAAGTCCGGCTTCATTGGAATTATTTGGATCAAAAGTCCAGAAACGATATTCTTCTCTTGACAAATAAAAACCACAACTATTGGTTGTTTTTGGTGGCCAAATTACAAAGAGTAAATTAATGAAAAGGAGCGTAAGCAGCTTCAATTTTTTCATAAGATATTTTTTCTAAATCGTTGGGGTCTAAATCAAAAAGGGCAATGGTAGTTTGGGTAGTAAATGACAGCCGACTAATAAGCAAAGAAGCCTCTGATAGTTCCTTTTCACCGCAAGATTCTAGCTTTAAAATATCACCCGCTTTTAATGAATAGGGATCATATCCTCTATTGGGTTTCACCACTAAAAACAGGTTTGGTTCAAGCCGTTTTAATTGAGTAGAATCCGTTTCACCAGCATAAATGTTTGCATTAATTTCAGGTATGATGTTATTGGTAAATACTCTTAAAAATTGTTGATTTCTATATACCAATGTCCAACTAAAAACGGGTAATGCATAATCCATGGGTAGCGGATAATTTTTTTTAACTAAATATTTCGCCGCTTCATGCACATTAAAAATGCTATTTGATTGTTTATAATTTCGGGCATTCTCAATATTGTAAACCATGAGCATTACCCTGTTAACTGGCGGTATACCTAGCTCAGACCGATATTTGTAAGGATATAAACGGAGTGTGACCGAATATTGATATTGAGGAGCCCAATACCTCATACATTCTAGTAGCTGGAAGTAAGTTTCACGAGTGCCTTTTGTCCAATCGCAATCAATTTGTATTTCATTTATATTTCTATGAATATAGGTTTCTAATCTCAAAGCATGTCTTATAAAGTTCTTCGCATAATAATCAATGTTAGCGCTATCAATGTGCTGTAACACTTGATTGGTTATGTATATCACAGGAATATAATCAGTGCTATCTCCCGCTTCACCGGGGTAATAATCTATTTGGGTTTTGACAACAGGAAATATACCGGCCCCCTCGCTGTAATCAACATCAAGTAATTTAACATACATTTTTTTGATTTCATGTTTATGCATGAATTCATTTTCCTTTTCATTGCCGTAAGAATTTTTACTAAAACTGGTTTTCCACCAATAAACAGCTTTGATGGCCGTTACTTTTTTTTTGTTCCCCATTTGCCATAAAGCAAAGAGTAATAGTAGGAATGACAGCGAAGCTATCATTTTTTGGATTTTAGGGTTCATAATTGACCATACTAAATTAATAAAGTCTTGTCATATTCTAGAAAAAAAGCAACAATTTTTTTGCCACTAAGGCGCAAAGGCACTGAGTAATTTCTTTATAAAACAAAAAAAGCAACAATTTATTTAACTAAATTGTTGCTTTTTTAGTGGTTTTTATTAAAATAAAAAACTTGTAGCCTTAGTGCCTTAACACTTCGGCTGAAAGCTCCGGCGCCTGAAAGGTGGCATTTAATTATACCGTTTTAGACCTGTAGGTTGTTTTTGAACCGCCAGCACCTTTGGTATTTGCTTTTGGCGCAGCGCTCTTGGGAACGGCAGTTTTAGGCGTTGCTGCTTTTTTAATAGCTACTTTTTTAGGTTTAGCTTCTTCAGAACTTACATCAGTTGTCGCTTCTGAATTAGCCTCAGCTGAAGTTTCAGTAACCTCATCAGACTCCGCCAATTTAGCAAAATCCAATGTATCTTTCAAAATATGGAACCAAGTCATCAATTTCTTGATATCATTGTCATAAACGCGCTCACTATCCAAATTGATGGTTTCAACCAAAAAACTACGAATGCTTTTCAAATCATCTTTTGCAGCCGGCACGTTTTCACTTTCTTTCAATTTAATAAGAACTTTATTTAACCTTAGGTCTTCCTCAAGCGTGTAAATAGAGATATCATCTAAAACAGAAACTTTGTCTTGAAAACTTGTGGCGAATCTTCTTCCAGTTCCTATTGTTTCAACTATTAAACCATTTTTACTCCTACCTACAATTTTATGTAAACCACTTTGGCCAGCTATTGCTACTATGTCTTTTAATTCCATTCTGAATAATATTTAGATTTGCAAATGTAATAAAAAATATTTTTTGGGCAGCTATTATTCTTGTTGTGCTAGTTATCAGTAAGTTTAAATATAATCAGTTCAAAATAATTGATGAGCAATAAGCCATTTGGTTCCCGACTATTCTGTTTAAAAAAACGGGGCAAAGCTTCTTTTTATGCAGTAAAATCCTATTTTTGCTACTTAATCATTTCTTGTCATTCATGGAAAACATTGAGAAATACATCCCTTTAAATAAAATTCGAATTGTTACAGCAGCAGCCCTTTTTGATGGACATGATGCTGCCATAAATATCATGCGCAGAATAATTCAAGCAAGTGGTGCAGAAGTTATTCATCTTGGTCATGATAGAAGTGCGGAGGAAGTTGTTGATACTGCAATACAAGAGGATGCCAATGCCATTGCAATGACAAGCTACCAAGGTGGGCATGTAGAATATTTTAAATACATGCACGATTTATTGGCTCAAAAAGGATGTGGTCATATTAAAATATTTGGTGGAGGCGGAGGTACTATTTTACCCGAGGAAATAAAGGAATTACAAGACTATGGAATAACCCGCATATACCACCCTGATGATGGCAGGGCAATGGGATTGCAAGGAATGATTAACGACATGTTGCAAAAATGCGATTATGCCACAGGTACCAATTTGAATGGAGAAGTTGGGCATTTAGCCGAAAAAGATTTCAAATCTATTGCCAAATTAATTTCTGCAGCCGAAAATTTCCCTGATGAATTTCACAAGGTTCAAAAGCAAGCAGCTTGGAAACCAGAGAACACACCAGTGCTTGGAATCACAGGAACAGGTGGCTCTGGAAAATCTTCTTTGGTAGATGAATTGGTGAGGCGTTTTTTATTGGATTTTCCGCTAAAAACCATTGCCATTATTTCGGTTGATCCTAGTAAAAGAAAAACTGGTGGCGCTTTATTGGGCGATAGGATCAGGATGAATTCTATAAAAAACCCAAGGGTTTACATGCGTTCATTGGCAACACGCCAAAGCAATTTGGCCTTATCTAAATATGTAAAAGAAGCAGTAGATATTGTTAAAACTGCTAATTTCGACTTAATCATTTTAGAAACTTCTGGCATTGGGCAAAGTGACACAGAAATTATTGAACATAGCAGCACTTCTCTTTATGTAATGACCCCAGAATACGGAGCCGCCACTCAATTAGAGAAAATAGACATGCTTGATTTTGCAGATATTATTGCCATCAATAAATTTGACAAGAAAGGCTCTTTGGATGCCTTGCGTGATGTAAAAAAACAATACCAACGCAACCATGTTTTGTTTGATAAGAACCCAGATGAAATGCCTGTATATGGCACTATAGCCTCACAATTCAACGACCCGGGTATGAATAGGTTGTACAAGGCGGTAATTGGCAAAATAGTAGAAAAAACAGGGGCAGATTTGACTTCAAATTTCCATATCAGTGAGGAGATGAGCGAGAAGATTTACATTATTCCGCCAGCCCGTATTAGGTACCTTTCCGAAATTTCTGAGAACAACCGCAATTACGATAAATGGGTTGCCAAGCAAGGAGAAATTGCCGATAAACTTTTTGGCCTAAATGCCGCCATGAATATCATGCGGAATTCAACTTATGACGACAAAGATAGGTTGATGGAAACCCTGGGAGAAACTTATCATAAAATAGAATTAGACCTTGATCCAAGAAACAAAATCCTCTTAGAAACTTGGGAAAGTAAAATAAACATGTACCGCAATGAGTATTATATTTTTAAGGTAAGAGACAAAGAAATAAAAATAAAAACCCATTCCGAATCACTTTCTCACACTCAAATTCCCAAGGTTGCAGTACCCAAGTTTAAAGGTTGGG